>NZ_JBSGZV010000039.1:0-94385 GCF_053611185.1 Streptomyces sp. NPDC054834
GGACGACGTCCCGGCCCCAGGCGTTGACGACTACTGCTGCTAGTCGCGGTGGGTCAGTGCTGGCCGTGGCCGCCGTCACTACGACGGCGTTGGAGCATGAACTTCTCGAAGACCGACAGCTCACCTGTGGGCGTGATGATGTTGTAGTAGGTGACGTGGATGCGGGTCATGTCACCGGGGTGACGGCCCGGGTCGACGGCGAACTCGGCGAAGCCGTACGGATGCTCCGCGTCGCGGACGCCGATCCAGACCGCCGTCTCCTTCTCCTTGACCGAGTTGAACTTGCCGACGTGCTCCATCTGGACGTATGCCGAGTGATGCCCGTGACCGTCGGTGTCGTCGGTGGTGAAGCTGTTGTTGGTGATGCCGGACACGCCGCCACCGCCGAGGACCATGTGCGTCGTGCCGTGCGCACTGTCGATCACGTCGAGTGCGGTCTGACTCGGGTTGGGTGTGAGGGTGACGCTGCCGGGGACGACGCCACGCACCGCCAACGAGCGCTCGTAGTCGTGCTCGTGGCCACAGACCACCAGGTCGACGCCGTACTTGTCGAACAGCGGGCCGTACGCCGCGCGCAGCGCGACATCGGGGCCGTTCGCGGCGGTTGCCGAGCTGATCATCACCTGGTGCATGCAGACCACGATCCAGTCGATGGCCTTCGAAGCCCGTGCCGACTTGAGCTCCTGCTCCAGCCAGGCGAGCTGCCGACCGCCGGAGTAGCCGTTGATGTAGATGTCGCCGCCCTCCTGCAGGGCGATGTCGTCGTTCTGCAGGGAGATCACCTTCACCGAGCCGACCGTGAAGGAGTACCAGAGGTTGTCGAGCTCGGGCTGGGTCTCGGTCGAGGGGAGCTCGAAGTAGGTCTGGTACGCGTCGAGACCGAGCTTGCCGTTGCCCAGCTCGATCTCATGGTTGCCAGCGCACGGCATCCACGGACGGAATCGCGCTGAGCGGCTGTTGTTGGTGAGGAAGTCGTGCCAGACGCGAATGCGGTCGGGCCCGGTGTTGGCGTAGCAGAGGTCACCGTTGAGGAGGTGGAACAGCGGGCCGACCTTCTCAACGCCGGTGACGATGTCGGCAGAGGCGGGCGTGGCGTTGGGCTCGAAGTCCCGGCCCGAGGCGTCGGCCGGGTTCGCTCCGGTCTTCCACGTCACACTGGGCGCACCCTGGTCGCCGAAGCTGGTGAAGGTGAACGGAGCTCGGCCGGACGGCGCCGTGTGGAAGGTGCCGGCGTCGGGGGTGGCGCCGTCGTGCTGGGCCGCGTACAGGTAGTCGGTGTCGGCCTTGAGCTTGCTGATCAGCGCGTGATGGACCCAGACGGTCCGCCCGGAGGTGCCGTCCACGTAGGTCTTCGTCGTCGCGTGCACTGTTGAGCCGAAGCCGCCACTCAGCGTGCCGTAAACGACCCGGGGGTTCTTGACGGCCGCGTCGGTGACCCACGAGACGACCATCTGGCTGCGTGGGTCGGCGCCGAAGGTCAGGTGCAGGCCCTGGACGGGGGTGGTGGCCGAGCCGGTGGTGAGACCGGTGACCTCCGACTTCGCCGGGACAGCCTCGGCGGTTCCGGCGCCGAGGACCAGTGGCCCGGCGGCGGCGCCGGATACTGTCGCGCCGAACAGGCCGAGCGCGTTGCGACGAGAGATTCTGGTTTGCTTGGGTTCTTCGGACATTCCAGGGGCCTTTCGCGTCGTCGGGTGCAGTCGCACACCGACCGGACAGCAGCGCTCCGAACCTGACAGCGGGCTGCGGCAGGTCAGCGGTGCGCGCACTCACGGACGCTAGGAAGCACGGTCGACCGGAGCGGTGAGACAGGTATGAACGCCAGATGGCGGTCACCGCAACGGACGGCAATTCCCGGCGGCCTGGCCCTGTCTTGGCTAATACCTTGGAGCGGTTGGGGTGTTCGGGCGCGCTCCCGTCAATCGTGATGAAGTCGACGCCGCGAGGCCCGCGCGCCATCTCGTCGGCACAGGGTCTCCGCGACGGTTCGATGTCCCGGTGCGGGACGTCACGTCGGATGGCAGGTAAATCTCAACCCGCGATCGCTGCGGCGGCATCGGTACGAAAGATCATGCGAGGCCGGGCGCGAGTGCCAGCAACTGTTGCGCAACCACGACCTGCAGTCCCTCTCCAGGCGCAGCTGGCTGCGCAAGCGAGGCATCCCGCACCGCATCGCCCGCAAGGCTCGAGTCCTCCACCCGGCTCGGCCGGCACCGCTGGACGATCGAGCGCACGATGTCCCGGCTGGGCGGCTGCCGCCGTCTGCACCGCCGCTACGAACGCAAGGCCGAGCACTTCCTGGCCTTCATCGCTATCGCCTGCAGCCTCATCTGCTACCGCAGACTCACCAAATGAGACGACGTTTAAGCCTTGATTGGTGCGGCCGACCTGGCGGCCTGCTCGATCTTCGCGCAGTAGGCTGCACGGGCTTCCTCGTCGATCTGCTTCTCGTGTTCGGCCCGCAACCCGGTCCGGCCGTCGAGGCCCTCGCGCAGGATATCGGCGTGCCCGGCATGCCGGATGGACTCGCCGAGGACATGGACCATGATGGCGAACAGGTTCGTGTCGGCATAAGGCTCCGGCCACCACGGCACGTGGCCGGGGGCGTCGAGGGGAAGCTCGTTGATCGTCGCGTCCGAGTGTTCCCACGTGCGCCGGTAGAACCCGATGATCTGATCGCGGGTCTCGTCCTCGGTCGCCCACAGATCGCTGCCGTTGGAGTCCTGCCACCGGGGCAGCGGTTCCGGGGAAGGGCGGTCGAAGACCTCGCCGAAGTACCTGGCCTCGACGGTGGCCACGTGTTTGACCAGGCCGAGGAGGTTGGTCCCGGTCGCTGTCAAAGGTCGGCGGGCGTCGTATTCGGACAAGCCGTCGAGTTTCCAGAGCAGCGCCTTGCGGTCCCGCCGCAGTCTCCCGTGCAGGTTGTCTTTCGCGAATTCATCGATCATGCGGCATGAGCCTGCCATGGGCTGCTCGTGGTCTCAAGATCCCTTACGTGGTCCGCAACGACTGGCAGAGCCGAGACCTGGCCATGGCCGCCGCCCTGACCTGATACGAGAAGCTCGCGAAACTTGCCACGTGAGACCACCTCTGAGTGTGCTCCCCGCGCGTGCGGGGATGGCTCCCGCATCTGCAACGCCTACGACCGACACCTCTAGACTAGGACTTCGATATCGACGTGCTGGTGCCCAAAACGGTCCACCATGTTTAGAGTGATACGTGCCGTAATGCGTTTTCCGACCGGCTCCTGCTCGATGAAGAGGTTCTCGGTGACGGCCTTGACGATCTCTAGGCCGTGCTGGCCAATCCTGCCGGGATCAGTGGCAAGGGCCGCGGGCACCGTGGGATCGCTGTCCCACACGACGACGTCCACGCTGTCGGTGTTGATGCGCAGTTCCATCGGGATGGGGCCGGGGGCGTACTTGCGGGCGTTGGTGACCAGCTCGCTGACCACCAGCTGGGTGAGGTCCCTCGCGCGTGCGGGCATGGGCAGGTGATGGTGGGCGTGGGCCTGGTCGAGGAAGGCGATGGCGTGGTGGCGGGCTTCGGCGATGAAGCCGTCGTCTCCGCCCAGGGCGTAGCCGACGCGCATCAGGTACTCATCCGGCGCCGTACAGCCGCCGCCGTCGGTATGGGATCCCACTGCCTCGCCCTCACTCCCCCTTCATGCGCGCGCCACTACCCGCGATGGCGCCATGCATGCCACCAGCGGGTGCCGTTCGGCACAGCCACCTGGGTATATCCCGCCGTGGCGGTGGGGCAGAATCGTCCGCGAACGCCCTGACCGGGGCAATCCCAAGCGCAGCCGGGGAGACGGTGACCGACAACCAGCGAGAGGGCCGGCCAGACCGGCTCTGCGTCGAGCGCAAAGTGGTCGACGGCGTCCGTGTCGTGACCGTACAGGGCGAAATCGACCACGACGGCAAGGACGTCCTCAGCGAAGCCCTGCTGTCCGACGACGGCACGATGCCACCCCGGATCGTGGTGGACCTCAGCGGTGTGACCTTCATGGACTCCAGCGGCATCAACGTCTTCGTCACCGCCTACCAGCAGGTGAGTGCAGCGCAGGGATGGCTGCGCATTGCCGGCGCCCAGGAGTCCGTCCTGCGTGTCCTGCAACTGGTTGGCATCGACGCCTACATCCCTTGCCACCCCACCATCGAGCAGGCCCAGCACCCCTGACCGCTCTACTCAGGCTGGTCCGAGGTTTTCCACCGATGCGAGCACCGCTGCACCGCCGCGTCCAGCTCAAGGCCCACCGGCTGGGGCAGTGGCTGCCCCAGCGCCCAGCCGATCAGGGTTTCCGCGACCGCGTGCAGTTTGATGTTGGTGCGCTGGGAGATCTCGCGTAGCACCTCGAACCCGGCTGCCGGCGGGAGCCGGTGGGTCGCGATGAGGACACCGATGGCCTGGTCAATCGTCGCGTGGGAGCCGACGGCGTGGCGCAGCTGGGTGTTCTCCTGCTCAAGACGGGCCACCGTGGCGTCACGCGTGCCGTCGAGCACGGGCCGCTGTTCGCGGGAGGTCGTCATGACTGGTCTCCGTATAGGGGCAACGTTCCCAATACGCCTGCCCCGGACCGGACCAGCAAGACAACCTCAGTATGGCGCGAACATCACACAGAGGTACGGGGAGCTCTTCGCCGACCACGGTCGGCGAAGAGCGGCGAGAGGCTGTCTCCCCAACCCCTCCCCTGCCGAGTCGCCCTCACCTCCACGCTCACACTCGCTGCGTACGCCAACGGCCGCGTTCAAGACACCTTCCATCGGAATCCCGGCGCGAGCGCGTACCGCTTCAACAAGACGGTCACGTTGGGTGCGGCCGGAAGCAGGTTGCAGCTTGGCTCACGGCTGTGCGCTCCGTTGAGAGCGGACGCCTACAGGGGTGGCTGTCGTGTGCGACACCGATGACTGTCTTGCCGTCTACCTAGCGGTCGAGACGGGCAACGACGGTAATGCACACTCCGCGGAAGAGGTGTCCCAGATGGCGCGCAAGGCTGCCGAGGGTGACGGATGAGTGCTCAGTTTCAGAGACCGACCCCCGCGTACCGGCCATGCGCCGACCCGGGCATGATCGGGGCGCGCGCCACCATGGTCGGGGCAGTGGCCGGCCTACTCGGAGTGTGGTCAGGCTCGGCAGTTCAGGGCTGATGGCGATCGTACTGGGACAGGTAGAGGGGACTGATCTGGCGCCAGTAGCCGTGCACCAGGTCTTCGGCCTCCCGCACCGCCCGCTGAGCACACGGCGCGTCCGTCGGCCGGCCCTGCCCGGCTTGGGCCGCGGTGGAAACAGTGCGCCGGGCAACCCTCAATGCCGTCCGACGTGAGGCACGGCGAGACACGGCGGCAGTGCGTGGGCGGCTGCTTCGGCCCGCCAGGCACCATCGCGCGAGCAGGATCGCTGCCACCACCGACAATGCGCCGGCGGCGTAGACCTCATGACCGGCCACTGGTTCCTCCTGCCGGGCACCCGCATGGACCGTGCCAGGTTCCTGTGCCCCCATATCGCATCCTCAACGTCACCGCTGGGCTAAGAAAACCTCACATGCCGTCACCGGGTCGTGGTGAGCGGCACCCGGCGCAGGCGGGTTCATATCCACGCCGAACCGCTGCGGAGCCGACGCGCAGCACGGTGCGCATGTCCCCGATCCTCGGCCGCATCCGCGCCGCCCATCCCGCCCGTCCTCGGGATCAAGACGGCAGCGGTCGCATCTCTGTGACCAGCAGCCCCAGCATGCGGAAGCGGGCCAGCAGGCCGAACAGATGCGCCTCATCGATGACGGTGCCGTAGAAGACCGTCTGTCTGCCCAGCATCACGGCGTCAAGGTCGGGGAACGTCTGCGCAGCATTCTCCGGGACCGGGCCGCGGACACGGAACTCATAGCGGATGGGCTCGCCCGCTCCAGGCATGCCCCAGGGGAAGACCGGCTCTGGCATACGGGCATCGCCCGCAACGGGTGAAGACGGCTGCGCATGAGCTGCCTGGGCCGGCGCAGGAGATGTCGCCGCGAGGCGGTCCGGACCGTGGTTCGAACAGCAGCACCGTATGGCCGTGGCAGCTGTGGACGATCATGGAATTCCCCACGCCTACGGTCACCTAATTCCCCAGCCGCCCGACAGATCAGTCGGCCTGTGCCCGTAGTACGGGACGCCTCATAGCTGATTACAGCGACACTGCTGTCCGCCTGCGATCCGCCGCGGCCGGCCGTCGACCCCATGGCTTGAAGACGGACAGGATGACGTTGGCGAGATACAGCAGGAGCGCGACGGCCGGGACGATCACCATGTTGTAGCGGATGAATCCCAGGTCCATGGCTGAGATGGGGCCCACCGGATGCCGGGCCACCGCATCCACCGCCTCGTGCAGTCTGGCTGTCAGGGCGAAAATCGAGGCCACCGTCGCGGCCAGGGTCAGCGTGTCAGCATCGTTCGTTGCCAGTGCCGTTGTTGCGGGGCAGAATTTGTTGACGCCTCAGGCAAGGCAGACGCTTGAAGCCGCGGGGCCAATCCGGCACAGCGCACACGGCGCGGCTGTCCACGCTTGCCTCAGGCTGTGGGGTCCCAGAGTCCGCCGGCTTCGTCGCGGGCGAGGTGCTCGGCGTAGACGCCGACCTTCCAGGCGATGACGGACCGGCACTCCTCCAGCGCCTGGATCTGTGCGTCGACGCGCTGTCGATGGGCGTCGAGCAGTCGCAGGCGTTCTGCCTCGTTGCCTGGACCATGCCGTACCAGTTCGGCGAAGTGCTTGAGGTCGGCGAGCGGCATACCGGACTCGCGGAGCCTGACGCAAATCAGTAGCCAGTCGACATCCAAGGACGTGTAGCGCCGCCTGCCGCCCGACGTGCGCTGGACCGGTCCGACGAGCAGGCCCTCGCGCTCGTAGAAGCGCAGGGCGTGCACGCTCAGTCCGGTCCGCTCGGCCACCTCGCCGATGCTCAGCAACTGCACGGCAGCCTCGGTGGTCGTCATACCGCTCACTCCTGGACTTGATCTAGACCTCGCTCTAGATCGTAACGTCGGCGGCATGACCATTACTGATCAGCAGCCGCTCGGCTCGCCCTTCTCCGCTGCCACCCCCGCCGAGGACATCGTGGCCGACTGCGACCTCTCCGGCATGACCGCTGTAGTGACCGGGGGCTACTCCGGGCTCGGCCTGGAGACGGCCCGGGCTCTGACGGCCGCCGGGGCCCGGGTCATCGTTCCAGCCCGCCGCCCCCACGTCGCTCGTGCCGCTCTGCAGGGAGTGAAGGGCTGCGAGGTCATCCCCATGGACCTGGCCGACCTCGCCAGCGTCCGCTCAGCCGCCGCGCACATCTGCGACTCCGCCGACCGGCTCGACCTCCTGATGGCCATCGCCGGAGTCATGGCCACCCCGGAGCAGCGCGTCGGGCCCGGCTGGGAAGGCCAGTTCACCGCCAATCATTTCGGGCACTTCGCCCTCGCCTGTGAGCTCTACCCGCTCCTGGACGCCGCAGGTGGCGCGCGCGTCATCGTCAACAGCTCCGCTGGGCACACCCTGACCGGGATCCGCTGGCACGACCCGCACTTCCGTGCCGGCTACGACAAGTGGCTTGCCTACGGCCAGTCCAAGACCGCCAACGCCCTGTTCGCCGTGCACCTCGACGCCCTCGGACACAACGATGGCGTCCGCGCGTTCGCCCTCCACCCAGGCAAGATCATCACCGGTCTCCAGCGCGAGATGGCCCTCCAGGAACAGATCGACCGCGGCTGGGTGGACGAGCACGGCAGCGTGATCGGCGTCGACTTCAAGACCCCGTCCCAGGGCGCCGCCACCGGCCTGTGGGCCGCCACGTCCCCGCTCCTCGACGGCCGCGGCGGGCTCTACCTGGAGGACTGCGACATCGCCCGCGTCTCCACCCCCGACCAGCCCATGGACGACGGCGGCGTCCGCACGTACGCCATCGACCCCGACGAGGCCGCACGCCTCTGGGACCTCTCCGTCGCCGCGACCGGCGTCACCCCGATCCCCCGGTGAACCCACGCCCTGCATACGCTGCGCTGCCCGACGCTGCGGCGGGCAGCGCGGTACGAGCCGCCCCCCGGCTTCATCACGGCCCCCGGGCCACCTCGCTCGGCGATCCGCCGCCGGAGGCACCGGAAGCAGAGGGGTCTAGGTATGCCGCACCGTAACGCACCTCTTACGGTCGAGGGCCGACGGCGGCTCATCGAGCGCTGCCGCACCCGCCCGATCTCGCACGTCGCCGCCGAGATGAGCATCTCGCGGGCATGCGCATCCCAGTGGGTCAACCGATGGCGCCGTCACGGCGACCTCGGCCTGCTCGACCGCCCCTCGACCCCACACCACAGCCCACGCGCGACACCGGCATGGGTGATCGAGAAGATAGAATCCTGGCGGTGGCAGGAGAAGTGGTCCGCACAGCGGATCACTCACGAGCTGGCCGATCTCGGTCACGCCGTCAACCGACGCACCGTCACCCGTCACTTGATCAAGCTAGGATTGGGACACCGCTGGTTCCTCGACCCCTGCGGGGACAGCAACCGGGAGCCCGGGAAGATCACCGCTCACTGGCCAGGGCACATGGTGCACCTGGACGTCAAAAAGGTCGGACGGATTCCCGACGGGGGCGGCTGGCGTGTCCACGGTCGCGACTCAGAGCAGGCCAAAAGTGTGGGCCGAGCGAAATCGGCAGGGGCGAAGCGCGGCTACGTATACCTGCACTCCGCCGTCGACGGCTTCTCCCGACTGGCCTATACCGAGCCGCTCGCCGATGAGAAGGGCTCGACGGCTGCCGCATTCCTGGCACGGGCGAAGGTCTGGTTCGCCGCCCACGGCATCATCCACCTCCACCGCGTCGTCACCGGCAACGGCGCCTGCTACCGCTCAGGCGACTTCGCACGCACCATCGGAGGCCAAACTCGGCATCAGAAGACCAAGCCCTGCACACCTCGCCACAACGGGAAAGTAGAGCGGTACCAGCGGATCTTGGCCGAAGAGCTCCTGTACGCCCGCGAGTTCACCAATGAGGCCGGCCGTGCGGCCGCGACGGACGTCTGGAACATCCACTACAACTACCATCGGCCGCACAGTGGAGCGGGCGGTCTACCGCCGGCATCACGGCTCAAGAGCGGTGTCACCAACGTCCGGCCCTCCTACACGGGTGGCGGGCGGTGAGGTCCTTCGCGGAGAACCCGGCGTCGTGGATGCGCAGCGCCACCTGGTCGCGGTGGAGGACGTCGAGCACGTCGAGGGTGTGCCCGGTACCGCGTACGAGGCGGAACATCTCGGAAATGTGCACGGTATCGCCCGGCCGCGCGTAGGTGAGCAGTTCGCGGAACTTCTGGCGCTGGAGGGGGTGGAGGCGGCTGAGGTGCCCGGGTCCTCCTCGAAGATGACCGGGTCCTCGATCCCGGCCTCGTCCAGGACGAGGTTCTGCCGGGCGGTCGACTGCTGGTCGGTCGAGACCCGCTTGTAAACCAGGTTCGCCACCGAGGGGCCCCTTCCGTACGGAGGATCGGACCCTATCTGTCGCCAAACCCTGTCAGCGATCACCATCGGATCTGATTGGATTCGAGCCGCCGCGAACCCCCGGATTGCACGGGTTCATTGGACACGTCGGCCGTCTGTCGGCAAACGATGCCCACCCTCTCCCTGCTGGATGAAATCGGCCTTGGGGCATCGGTACAGCCGTTGGCACTGAGATACGTGATGGACCAGGACCAGGGCCAGGCTCGCCCAGATCTCCGAGGGCCACGCCGACGCCCTCAGATCCGCGATCCTGAGCCGCAGGCGTCGGTCTGGCCGCCCCCACGGCCAGCACCCGCACGGACAAGCCGCTGCTGACGTTCAAGCAGATCGCCGTGTTGGTCGCGTGGACGTATCGGTGAAGCGGCCGGACGGCGCCGACTACGACGCTCCGCACATGGCCAGCACGGTGCGCGCCAGCCCGCGCAGCCAGGCGTGGGCGTGGTCGGTGTCGTAGCGCTGATGCCACGACAGGTATATCGGTGCCGACGGCAGCTCGAGCGGGAGGGGGAGCACGACCAGGCCGAGGTCGGCGACCGCGGACCGCGTGGTGGCTTCGGGGACGCTGATCACGAGATCGGAGCCACGCGCGAACTCCAACGCGGCCGCTTCCGTGGGCGCGGTCGCCACCACGCGGCGGGTGAGGCCCAGCCGCGCGAGGGCGTCGTCGAGGGCATTGCTGAGGTTTCCACGTCGCGAGACGGTCACATGCTCAGCGGCGGCGTACCGCCTTGCGGTGACGGTCCTGACGCGGGTGAGGGGGTGCCCGTGCCTCACGACGATGACGAGGCGGCTCTCGCCCACGTTCTCGGCACGGATGTCCGGTGCGCTCGGGCGGTTGGCGTTCGCCTCCAGGTCGACCTCGCCGCGCCGCAACTCGGGGGTGTCGATGCTCGATTCCGCGACGAAGCGCAACCGCACGCCCGGCGCCTGTCCGCGCACGGCCGCGAGCAGTGCGGGGCCGCTCAAGGCGACCAGGGAATCGTGCCAGCGGAGTGTGAAAGTGCGCTCCAACGTTGCCAGATCGAGTTCACGGCTCGGTGCCAGCACCCCCTGGACCTGGTGCAGCAGCTCATGCACCTGTTCCCGGACGGCGATCGCATACGGCGTCGGGGTCATCGTGCGGCCGGTGCGCACCAGGATCTGATCCCCGGTCGTGCGCCGGATTCGGCCCAGACTCCGGCTCATCGCGGGGGCGGTGACGTGCAGGCGCGCGGCAGCCCCGGCCACACTCCCCTCCTCCAGCAGCGCGTCGAGCGCGGTGAGCAGGTTCAAATCCAATTGCATGTGAGTAAACCTAGCCGTGCTTGACATGCATTTGAAGTTAATGAAGGGGCTGTATACCTTCGAAACGAGAGCGCAAGACGGAACGCACAGCTCGGCCCGGCCTCATCACCCCTCCTCACACGGGAGTACCACCATGTCCGAAACGCTTCAGACCATTGACGTCGCCGCCTCCGACGCCGACCTGCTCGGCCAGACCGCGATCGCCGTGCGCGCGGCCGGTTCGGCGCTGCGCGAGCGCTTCGGCGAGGTGGTCCGCTACCAGACCCGCGAAGAGCTGATGCGCGCGCTCGCCGCCAACGACGACACGGCCCTCGACATCCTGCGCCCCCGCCTCACGAGCCTGCGCCCGGACGCCGGCTGGGTGGAGGACGAGCTGGACGGCGGGGCGCTGCCGTCCGGCGAATGGTGGGTCGTGGATCCGGCCGAAGGCAACGTCAACCACCTGCACGCCCTGCCGGAGTGGGCGGTGACCGCCACCCTCGTGCGTGAGAACCAGCCGGTGCTCACCGTGGTCCACCTGCCGTTGACCGGCGAGACCTACACCGCGCTCACCGGCGCGGGCGCCTACCTCGACGGCCGGCCGCTGCGCGTCTCCCAGACCGCGGACCTCGGCCTGAGTATCGTGGCCACCAGCCAGGCCCGGCCGGACGAGGACGAGAAGGTCGTGCGGCGCGTCGGCTCCTCGATCACCGCGATGCTTTTCGACGCGCTCGTCGTCCGCACCGCCGTGCCCGCGACCCTGCACCTGCTGAACGTGGCCGCCGGCCGGATCGACGCCTTCTGGCAGTTCGCCGGCGCCCGCGCGGACCTGCTGCCCGGGGCGCTGCTCGTCACCGAGGCCGGCGGACAGATCTCCGACGCCGAGGGCCGCCCCTGGACCCCGCAGAGCGAGAGCTTCCTGGCCGCCGCGCCCGGCGTCCACGCTGAGGCCGTCGCCACGCTCTCGCGCTGACCACGCACCACAACCTGCACGCACGGAAGGACCAGATCATCATGACCACGATCGCAGTTCTCGGAAACGGCCGCGTCGGCGGCAACCTGGCCACAGCCCTCATCCGGGCAGGACATGAGGTGACCGTGGCGGACCGCGCGCCGGGCGCCGCCGCAGACGCTGCCCGGACAGCCCAGATCGTCATCAACGCCACCCCGGGCGCCGGCTCGCTGGACCGGCTCGTCGCCCTGCGCGAGGAACTGCGCGACAAGATCCTCGTCGACGTCTCCAACGCCACCGTCGACGGACCGGACGGACTGCCCGCCGACCTGATCTACCCCGGCTCAAGCCTCGCCGAGCAACTCCAGGAAGCGCTCCCCGAAACGCGCGTCGTCAAGACACTCAACACCATGCTCTTCCCGGTGATGACCGCGCCGGCCACGCTCACCCAGGCGCCCGATGCCTTCCTCTCCGGCGAGGACCCGCAGGCCAAGCAGACCGTCCGTGAACTGCTCGTCGACCTCGGCTGGCGCAAGGAGTGGATCACTGATCTCGGCGGGATCCAGACCGCCCGCGCCACGGAGGCCGCGATACTGTTCGTACCGCACGTGATCCGGTCCAGCGGGTTCGCGCCCTTCGCGATCTCGATCGCCCGCTGATCCGCACATAGTGCACCGCCCCCGGGCGGGCCCACATCCACAACGGATACGGCGGCGCAGCCAGGGCCAGCGATTCAGCGCCGGACGGCGCCCCGTGGCCGCTTTGGATCACCTGGGGCTGTGGGCTGCTTGGGCTCTCTGGCTGATGACCTCTCAGAAGGCATGGCAAAGGGGTCCCGCCCCAAAGGTGTCGCCCTCAGTGTGGTGGTGTCCGGCGTCGCCGGAATCGCGAGCCTGGTTTATTCACAGATATCGACTATACGTAAGCGATGCCGCCTGAGCATGGACGAAACACTTCGGAATGCATCAAGAGAGCAAAGAGCTGCCAGTCCCTCGCTACAGCCCTATCCACATTCGGGCTACCTGGGACGGAACGCCGCGTGCTGCGCATCGGCCGAACGACACGTGTCGTCACCGCGTCCCTGCTCCGCGTGCTTGAGAGCGGGGTGCCTGAATACAACGGTACCCACGCCGGCCGCGACACGTCGTAGCACGATTCGAGCAGAAGCCCCGCTGGGGTGCTTCCCGAAACGGCTTCGTCGTATCACTGAAGCCCCTTTCAAGGGGGGCTCGCAGGAAGGCGGACCGCATCGTGCCACAAGAGTCGGAAACGCCCAGGTCACATCGCGTTTCAGGGCAGCCTTCGACGCCGGGCGGGCTGTAGCCCCAAGATCCGATCGGGTCAGAGACGCGGTGCGGGTTCCCCGACGAAGCGGGCAAGCTCCCCTGCGGCACCGCGTGGCAGGCCGGCGACCGCCGTCTTCGGCAATGACGTGATGACGGACCGGAGCCGCGCGCCAAGCTCCGGCAGCAGGGCCCACGCCGAGGCAGGGGCACTGACGGCGGCGAGCAGCAGGTCGCCCTCGTAGAAGTAGGCGTCGAGCAGCGGCTCCTCGATCAGCAATCGCACGGCAAGCGGAAGGACGTAGGGCAGTGCCACCCGCTGCGAAATAAGGGTGCGCAGATCCGCCGGACCGAGTTCGCCCAAGCGAACACACCGCAGCTCATGCACTGTGCGCACCAAATGGGTCGCGTCAGCGGCAGGAGGCATCCAGCGCGGTGGGTCCAGCTCGTCGAGGGTGCAGTCGAGGTGCAGCAGACGCTCCATGGGCTTCATTCTCGCCAGACGTGCCCTGCGAAGCAGCACACCGCGTCATTCCGAAGGAATGCGAAACTCGAATTCGGGACGGTCCCATGGCACGGCGGGCGGGTTCGCGAGCGCGGTCCCTGTCCGCACTGCACCGACGCGGTGGTAGAAGTCCTCGGCGGGAAGATGCGACACGACCTTGACACTGTCGAGCCCGGCGGCACGGGCCTCGGACTGCATGTGCGCGACGAGCAACCGTCCAATACCCCGTCCTTGCGCTTCGTCGGCGACGAACAGCAGGTCGAGCTCCGCTGGAGCGAGGACTAGCGAGTAGAACCCGAGGACCCGGCCTCCATGCTCGTCGGCGCCGACGGCTACGAAGACACGGTGGACCTCGATGTAATCAGGACCGACCCGGTAGCCCGCGACTGCGGCTGCGTACTTACCCTGGTAGGCGCCTGAGCCACGCACGAGCCGCGTGAGCCGCTTGGCGTCCCGCGCGACGGCCCTCCGTATCGTGATCGGCCGGCTGATCGGGGAAGTGTGTGAACTCATCGGGAGAGTATTTCGCACCGGAGAGTGCCTTCGGGCGGCGGGTCGGCTGCTCGGGCAGGCGTCCCTGCACCGCTCCCGGGAACCGCTCGCCCAAGCCCCCGATCAACCACGTTACAGCCACCGAACGGGCCGTCTGCCAACAGCGACTGGACGCCTGAACCGCTGCGGAGGAGTTGGAGAAAGGGTTGGTCGACGGCTGCTCTCCCTGGGCCGGTTCGGCCGCCGGACCGGCCGGGCGGTGCTGATGGGCGCGGGTGCCTTATACGGACGGATGAGGGGGTGCGATCGCAAACCAGTCGCCCGAGAAAGCGTCCCAGGACACGGACTGCATGAGGAGCCGATCGCATCGTGCGTGCCAGCGCAGCCGATCTCACGCCGAGGCCGCGCCGGAGCGCTCCGGTGCGGCCTCGGCGTCTCACGGCTCCGCGCGGAGGTCCCGTCGGAACGGTTTCCGACGGGACCTCGCCGTATCACCCGCTGTCACAGCCCCTATGAGCGGGGCCCCGGCTGTAGCCACTGTTCAGGCGGAGCCGCCCCGGTGCTCCCAGAACCTAACGGCCGACAGTGCTCCAGTCAGCGGGGGCTGGCGGCACCGAGCGGCCTGCGGCATGATCACGGAGGCGCCGGGTCAGTTCTGGCAGGTCGGAGGCTGGGAAGCGCACCTGGAGCAGTTGCAGGCGGAACTGCGACGGGAGGTCCTCATTGAACATCGCCGCGTCCATCGGCTTGATCGTCACGTCCCATGCGCCCGGGGCCGCCCAGTGCGTCATCCGCACGTAGAACGCGTCCCGCGGGCCGGCGTTCGCCACGGCGGAGAGGCAGGCGAGTCCGCTATCAACCGGGAAGTCGATGAGCATCCAGCCACGTCGGGATTCCACCCACTCCGCCATGTGCGGCAGCTTCTCTGGCCAGTCCGCGTTGCTCTCTGCGAGATCCTGACAGCAGGTGAAGGTGTCGAACCCGCACTCCCAGATCGCCTCGATCGTGGGTGCGAGCTGTTCGTCAATCTGGGCGTGGCGGCTACCTACCCGGACGAGAACGGTGGGGTGCGTGCCTTCGTAAGACGTCATCGCAGGAGCTTAGAAGCGGGGTACGACAGAGACGCAGGCGGCGTCTTTTAGGCCATTTGGGGCTGTCACCCCGCCCATTCAGACGGTCACCGGCCAACTAACGCGCTCAACGGGCGTATGCGCCGCTGGGCGACGAGGAACAAGGTTGAGCTTTGCTTTACCCCGACGAACGCGTCCTGGGCCAACCCGATCGAGGCCCACTTCAGGCCGCTGCGGCAGTTCACTCTCGCCAACTCCCACCACCCCAACCACACCGTCCAGACCCGCCAGTTGCACCGTTATCTGCGCTGGCGCAACCAGAACCCCCGCCACCCCGACGTCTTTGCCGCACAGCGCCGCGAACGCGTCCGCATCCGCAGCGAGAAGGGCATTCGCTGGGGCGGACGCCCCCTCACCGCCGCAGCCTGACCAAGTGAGGGATCCCGCCGTGCCCGGATGTGGAGATCAGACAGCGGCCAGGCTCTTCGCCATGACCCGCTCCCTGCCCACGCCATCGGGCAGAAGATCGCCGGGCTCACCCGTGTCCGTGAAACCGTGCCGCTCATAGAGCGCGGTCGCCTTGCGGTTGTCCGGCATGACGGACAACCGCAGGGTCGTGGCACCGCGCTCCACCGCCCACCGTTCGACCGCCTGGATCAGGTAGTCACCCACGCCCTTGCCTCGAGCCGTGGGGTGGACCCACATCGAGATCAACTCCACGTTTTCTGCTCCCTCGCCCGGCACTCCGCTGGCCATGCCCACCGGAAGGCCGTCGAGAAGCGCGACGAGATCGTGCGCGCCAGGAATCGACAGACGGGCACGCCAGCGTTCCTCTCGGTCGCCGGAGCCCTGCCACTGGGCCAGCGTCGATCCGAACGCGTAGGGCGCCTCAGCAAGCGCGGCCAGTCGCAACTCGCGCCAAAGGGGCCAGTCGTCTGCTTCCAAAGTGCGTAGTTCAAGCATGATCCAGACCCTGCCCGCCCGCCGGGGCGGGCAGCAAGTTGATTATCGCCATGCAAACGAGGTCGTTCAGCCCTACGACCAACCGAAATAGGGGAGCAACGGTGACTCACGCACCCGCAGACCATGAGACCTCGGTGAACCTATCCGGTCACGGCACTGGCTGACCCCTTCGAGGATGCGGGCGACCGGGGGCCAGCAGCGGGAGGTGGCCTGCCGGGTGACTACGGTCAGCTCGATCTCCTCACCGTGACGGTGGTGCAGGAGGTCGTGGACGGCGTCGAGGGTGTCGAAGTCGCGCAGCCACCAGCCGACGGTGAGCACCAGCGGCCGGCCGGGCTCCGGCAGGAGCGAAGGCAGTGGTGTCGATGCCGTGCGGTACCAGGCGCACGACGCTCGGCCAGCACCAGGTCGCAGAAGAGATCCCGCTTGGAGGCTGGCCCAAAAGAACCGGATCCTGCGGTATGGCCGATTGCGGCCGTTCGACCACAACTGCCGTTCGGCCAGTCGGGTTGACGGGTCCCGGCCCCTAGAGAGGTTCGACACGGCCCCGACCGGGGCCGGGGCCGTGGGCGGCCGGGGCAGAAGCGTGCGAACGCGCCACCGTCGGCGACACGGATCGCCGACTTGCGGGCACGCGCACGGAAGTTGCCCTCGTACGCAGCGCACGGCACGCCATCTCGCGGCGACACATGACCACCGCGTAGCGTGACGTGCGGTATCGACGTTCGAGTGCCCGGGAGGCTCCCGATGGGAAACCCAAGCCCCATAGTGATAGACGCGAGCGGCCGCGACATTCACGCGGAAGCCGCCCGGTTACGCGAGAGCGGGCCATTGGCCCGGGTGGCGCTGCCCGGCGGTGTGGAAGCCTGGGCGGTCAGCAGCCCCGCCCTGCTCAAGCGACTGCTCACCGATTCGCGGGTGTCCAAGGACCCCCGGCAGCACTGGGCCCGTTTCATGGCCGGCGAGATCACCCCGGAGTGGCCGCTGTTCACCTGGGTCGCCGTGCAGAACATGTTCACCGCGTACGGCGGAGACCACAAACGCCTTCGCGTCCTTGTCTCCAAGGCGTTCACCGCCCGCCGGACGGCGGCCCTCCAGCCGCGTATCGAGGAGATCACCAGGAAGCTCCTCGACAGGATCGAGGAGGCCGGCCGCGGCTCCCGGGCCGTCGACCTGCGCGAGGAACTCTGCTACCCGCTGCCGATCCAGGTGATCAGCGAACTGTTCGGCCTGCCCGAGGAGCGGGGGCCGGAGCTGCGACGGCTGGTGGATCGCATCTTCGACACCTCCGCCGACCCGGGCGAGATGACCGCCGCTTATGAGCGGTTGTACGTCGTGCTCGCCGAACTCGTCGCCGTTAAGCGGGAGTCGCCCGGCGATGATCTGACCTCCGGCCTCATCGCCGCCCGTGACGAGGAGGGCGGCACCCGGCTCAGTGAACAGGAACTGCTCGACACCCTGGTCCTCATGGTGAGCGCCGGTCACGAGACCACGGTCAACCTCATCGACAACGCCATCCACGCGCTGCTCACCCACCCGGAACAGCTCGCACAGCTGCGCGCCGGCCGCGCCACCTGGGACGATGTGGTCGAGGAGACACTGCGGTCGGACGCGCCGGTCGCCAGCCTGCCCCTGCGCTACGCTGTGGAGGACCTCGATCTTGGCGCACTGGGCGGCCCGGAGGGCACGGTGATCGGCAAGGGCGAAGCGATCCTCGCCGCGTACGCCGCCGCCGGCCGCGACCCCGAGCGATACGGGAAAGACGCCGACCGATTCGACATCACCCGCGCCGACAAGGAGCACCTCGCCTTCGGTTACGGCGTGCACCACTGCCTCGGCGCCCCGCTGGGCCGTTTGGAGGCCCGCATCGCGCTCCCGGCGCTCTTCGACCGTTTCCCGTCACTGCGACTCGCGGTGCCCGAAGAGCAGTTGGAGCCCGTCGGCTCCTTCATCTCCAACGGCCACCGCTCACTGCCCGCCCGAATCGTCTAGTAGTGCTTCGTTACGTTGGGTGATCTCGCCTGGTGGTGGGCATTGTCCTGGTATGAGGCTGGGGGAGGTGGAACGGCTCCGGGGTGAGTTATCGGAGTTCGTTGCCGATGTGTTCGGGTCGGTGCCGCGGCGGGATCAGCGACGGTGGGGCGAGTGTTATCTGCGGGGGCTGATGCTGGACGGCCGGCGCAAGTCGATCCAGCCGATGGCCGAACGGCTGCCGGATGGGAACATGCGGCCCCGCAGCAGTTCGTGAACCAGTCGCCGTGGGATCCACTGCCGGTGCGGCGGCGGATCGCCGAGCGGTTGTGCGAGGCGATCCGCCCTGAGGTGTGGGTGGTCGATGACATGTCGTTTCCCAAATGCGGCACTGCATCGGCCGGGTGGCCCGGCAGTACTGCGGAGCACTGGGCAAGCGTGCGAACTGCCAGGTCGCGGTCAGCGTGCACGCGGCCACCGACACCGCAGAACCGGCACCGGATCCCAGCTCGACTGGTTCACGAACTACTGCCGGTTCTGCTCGTTGCCATCCGGCAGCCGCTCCGCCATCGGCTGGATCGACTTACGCCGCCCGTCCAGCATCAGCCCCCGCAGGTAGCAGTCGCCGATCAGGGCCTGCTTGGAGTCGAAGCAGTAGTGGAAGACGCTCAGCGACACGCCCGCCTCGGCGGCGACGGCCCGGGTCGTCGCCTTGGCGACGCCGTCCCGGGCCATCGTCCTGATCGCCGCTTCCGTCAGCTGCCGGCGCCGCTCGGCCGACGGCATGCGTGCCATCCGTGAACGCCCGCCTCAGGCGCTGTGGACCCCGACCTCGTACAGCGAGTATCCCCAGTCGGTGCCACGGTCGAGACCGTGGACCCGGACGTAGCGGGCCGGGGTCCCGGTGAACCGGGCGGTGTCCAGGCCGCCGTCGCCGCTCGTGGTGGAACAGGCGGTCTGCCAGTTCGTGCCGTCGGTGGACAGTTCGATGCGGTACGACTTGCCGTACGCGCGCTCCCAGTCGAGCGTCACCCGGGAGACCAGGTGGGTGGAGCCCAGGTCGACCTGCCACCACTGGTCGTCGCTCCAGTCGCTGGCCCAGCG
This sequence comes from Streptomyces sp. NPDC054834, assembly GCF_053611185.1. Lineage (NCBI taxonomy): Bacteria > Bacillati > Actinomycetota > Actinomycetes > Kitasatosporales > Streptomycetaceae > Streptomyces > Streptomyces sp. NPDC054834. The sequence continues at coordinate 19,111 of NZ_JBSGZV010000039.1, forward strand.
GGTGGAGTCGTCGCCGTCGACCGCCCGGCCCGGCTGGTAGCTGGTGAACGGGTTCGACTCGGATGAACTGGCCGTCGTCGGCTGCCCCTTGGCGAGGTTCACCGAGGCCTGGTGCCGTTCGGTGGCGCCCCAGGTGTCCAGGTAGGACTCGGCGCCCCGGAACAGGTCGTTCACCACGTCCTGGCCGCCGACCTGCCGGATGTCCTCGATCCAGTCGGGGATCATCCCGGCGTGGGCCGCGCCGTCGGTGTTGATGTCGAAGGTGCGCTCGCCGGAGGTCTGCCGGTCGATGACGGAGCCGCCGTCGACGCTCTTGAAGGGGTACGTCACCTTGTTCGCGGCGTCCGCGCCCCGCGGGGCGGGGTGGTCGCCGATGCCGTTGAAGTCGGTGCCGTAGCCGTAGCCCACGCCGTACTTGTCGCGCAGCGCCTTGGTCCGTGCGGCTTCCGCGACGAAACCCTCAGAGCCGTGCATGTACTGGGCGACGAAGCCGCCGAGGGAGTAGACCCGCTCGGTCCAGTTCAGGTCCATCCAGCTGTGTGAGGAGATCACGCCGGGGTAAGACGCCGACTCCAGGATGTCCAGCGCCTGACCGACGGCCTTCACGCCCATGTGGTCGATCTCCAGCATCATCTTGCGCTTCATCATGCCGCGCACGGCGTACTCGCCGAGTGCGGTGAGGCCGCGCTTGTTGCACTGGGCGCCCGAGTCGTACGAGGGGACGTCCACGCCCGCCGGTAGGTCCGACTCCGCGTCCGACGAGGCGTTCCCGATGGGGTTGTCGTGTTGCGGGCCGGTGCACTTCTCGGTCTGCCAGAAGGTGCCGGTCGACAGGAACTGGCCGACGTTGATGGCCGTTCCGAGACCGCCGGAGTCGAAGCGGACGCCGCACAGCGCGTTGTCGAACTTGTGGCACAGGAACATCGAGCGGACGCCGAGCGCGTAGAGCTCGTCGAGACCCTTGTCGATGTCCTCCTTGCTGCACTGCGGGATGTCGAGGATCTGCTTGCACCCGAAGGGTTCGGAGGTCTCGACCCCGAGGATGACGGCGAGTTTGCCCTGCTCGATGACCTCACGCGCCTGCGCGCTGTCGGTGACGACGCGGAACCAGCCCTTGCCTGTGCCGCCGTACATCTTGTCGATGTACGCCTGGAGGTCGTACGTCATCTTCGCCTGCAACCGGATCGACGTCATCTCGTCGCAACTGCGGTCCTTGAAGGGGTGGACGGAGCAGATCATGCCGTTGGTGACGAGGTCGTTGACGAGCACGCGCTGTCCGCCGCGCCAGGCCCGCTCCACCCACGCGTAGTAGTCGGCCTGGTGGGTCATCGAGTCGTACGCGGGCCAGTCCTTGAAGGTGGGCCAACCGACCGGGTCGTGCTTGCCGTCGCCGCCGTGGGTGATGTAGTCGAAGATCGCGAGGGTCCCGTCGGGGTAGTGCTCGGGGCAGTCCTTCAGGGCGTCGGCGACACCGGCCTCGGAGAAGACCTTGCCGCAGATCAGCCGACCGCCGAAGGCCTCGTTGCCGAAGAGGTGGTTGTGCGCGTCGACGAACCCCTGAACCTCTCCTGCCGAGTTGGTGCCGGTGAACGGCTCGCCGGTGACGTTGATCTGGACGTCCGGGGCAGGTCGCGCGGTGGGGATCCACCAGTCGTTGCCGGCCGCCGAACTCGGCGTGGGCCCGAGGGCCATGGTCAGTACCAGGAGCAGCAGCGACAGCACGGTGACGTTTCTGCGTCTGCGGTACGAGCGTCGAATCGGCGTCACGGCCCACGTCCCTCGGTCGGCGGGAGGGCGCGGTTGACGAAGCCTTGAGGTTGTCATGCACCGCGCAATACCTGGGACGAGGATCGGGCTGCGCGCCTACCGAGTCAAGTGTCCGGGACGCTTGACCTGATGACTCAGCGGCTCAACTCCCGGGCCCAGCCGCCGAGTACGGGCACACACCGCTCGGCGAAGTACTCGTAGTCGGCCGGGGTGTTGTAGACGTGGGCGGACACCCGCAGGTAACCGATGCCGTCGAAGCTGGTGAAGGCGGCCTCGACGGCGAGTTCGCGGGCCACCCGGTCGCGCAGCGCGTCGGCCTCGATCCGGCTGCGCCCAAGGCCTTCGGGCAACCGCACCAAGCGCATACCGGGGACCAGCATCCCGACGTCGGCCCGGCTGTCCTCACCGGTCAGTCCCTCGAAAGCGGCACCTATGACATGCCCGGCGTAGTCCGCGAGCCGGTCCATGTAACGGCGGGCGGCGGACCAGCCCCAGGCGCGCTCCACGAAGGCGAGGGACGTCGGCGCAGCCAGATAGGAGGTGGCGTCGAGCGTGCCCTGGTGGTCGAAGCGGTCGGGGTACGGCTCCCCGGCGCCCCACGAGTCGATCAGCGGGTGGAGCAGGTCCCGCAGGGGCCCGCGGGCGATCAGGGCAGCGGTGCCGCGCGGGGCGCAGCCCCATTTGTGGAGGTTGCCGGTCCAGAAGTCGTACGTCGCGTCGGCGAGCGGTGCGGCGAGCAGACCCGGGGCGTGCGCGCCGTCGACGAGCATCGGCACGCCCCGGCGGCGTGCCTCCGCTCCGATCCGCTCGACCGGCAGCCGGCGCGCGGTCGCCGAGGTGATCTGGTCGATCACGACGAGGTCGGTGGCCTCGCCGATCTCGGCGACGACGGCCTGGTAGGCCTCGTCCTCGTCGGCGCCGAGCGGCACCCGCGCCGTGCGCACCCGGCCACCCCAACGGCGTGCCAGCCGCTCGGCTCCCATGGTGACGGCCCCGTAGCCGTGGTCGGTGACGACGATCTCCCCGCCGCGGCGGCGTTCGAGCGCGTCGTAGACCACGCTGGCGCCCGCGCTGGCGTTCGGCACCAGGGCGAGCTCGCCCGCGTCGACGCGCAGGAAGCCGGCGAGGTCGGCCCGGGTGGCGGCGAGCCGCTCCGGCAGCTCCGGGAACCACACCACCGGCGCGCGCTCCATCTCGGCGCGCAACTCCGCCTGCCGCTCCTGTGCCACCAGCGGGACGGCACCGAACGATCCGTGGTTCAGGTGCCTCAGGGCCGGGTCCAACGACCACGCCTCGATGGCGAACCTGCCGTCGGACAGCAGCAGGGGGTGCGGCGCGACGGCCACCTCGGTCTCACTCACGTCAGCAGGCCTCCGGAAACACAGGTGATCACCCGGCATCCTGACACGACGGTGATCGCGGCCCGAGGGCCGGGGCGGCCTCGCGGCCCGGCCGCCCGCGTTTTGCTGATGAGCTGCTCCCCGCGCCCGCGAGGATGCACCCATGACGCCGCTGAGTCCGGCGAGTAGGGGCAATGCAAGCGTGACGCGAGCCGGCCCAGGGCATCGGCCCGCCTGCGTACGAGAGAATTCCTGTCATGCACATCTACGAAGACCCCGCGACCTGGACGCCTGAACCGACTCGGCCCCGTTGGCAGTTGGTCCTGCGTTTCGCTGCCACCCTGGTGTGTTTTCCGGTGCTTTGCGCGCTGTGGCTGGCGGTGGCGGCTGTGCTTTTCGTCGTTGGGCTGTTCGCTGACGGGATAGCGGTCGTGAGTGACGGCTTCGCACGCGGCTACATGCGGTTCATGGACGACATGCTGGGCGGCATCGTCCGGCTGGGCTCCTGGTTCGTGACCTGGCCGGAGCTGCGTCACGAGGGAGACACCGAGTACTACCGGGCCCGGGTCGACCGACGCGTCGGCCACTGGACCACTCTCGCCTCGGCTCCGCGCGAGCCCAAGAAGGCGCGGCCGCCCGTGGAGTGCGCCATCCCCCTTCGTGACTACCGTGGCGTAGGCGCCGGATACGTGGCCGAGGTTGCTCTGGGCCAGGGATGGGAACTGCGGCCGTCGGCCGTCCGTAAGGAGCTGCGTCTGTGGTGGTCGGCCGCCTCGCACGTTGACTGAAATTCACATGATGCCGCCACGACGTTCGTCAGGGCAGCCTGGGCGCGGTGCCCCAGCCAGTCATCCGGTTCGACACCGTGTTCCCCGCGCAGGCAGGGACGGTTCCGGTGCCGGGGACCGCACCCGCCGCCCTGCTCCCCCACTCGCCGCGGGGATGATTCCCAGCCTGAGCGTGTCGCGTACGACTCGTCCGGGTGCTCCCCGCGTATGCGGTGCCGGCACCCCCGACACCACTGCCGTTTTTTCACCCCCGAACCGCGTGAGGCGGTGTGGCACGACGAGGTCGTGTCGTGGACCTGGAGCCGCTGTAGGCGGCCGAGTGGAGCCAATTGAGGCGGTCAGCCACGAGGCAGGAGGAGGCGGGATAGGGCAGCGGTGGCGGTGAGGAGGGCGGCGACGGTGAGGAGACCGATGCGCATGCCCGGGAGGGAGAATCCTCCGCCGGGGCCGGAGAGCAGGCCGCCGAAGAGGGCGACGGCGAGCGCACCGCCGGTCTGGCGGAACGAGTTGAGCAGCCCCGACGCGGTCCCCGCTCGCTCTCCCGGGACGACGTCCATCAACAGCGCGGTCAGCGCGGGCACCACGAGCGCCCCGCCAACGCTCAGCGGCAGCAGCAGGACCAGTACCAGCCACACCGGGGTGTGAGCAGCCAGCGGCAGCATGGCCAGCATCGCTCCTGTGAAGATCAGCTGGCCGGCGACGATCACCGGCCGCCGCCCGATCCGCTCCGCCAGCCGCGGCGACACCAGGTTGGTCGCCGTCACCACCGCCGACATGGGGACGAACATCAGCCCGGCAGCAATCCCCGACATCCCGCGCAGCTGCTGGTAGTACAACCCGAGGAGGAAGATCCCGCCGTAGAAGGCCGCGTTGACGGCGAAACCGACCGCCAGTGGGACGCCCACCCGGCGGTCCATCAGCATGCCCAGCGGGACCATGGGCTGGCGGTGCCGGGCCTCCACCACGCGGAAGGCGCACCCGGAGGCGACGGCGAGCGCGGCTGCGGCCAGCACGGGGCCGCTGGTCCAGCCCAGGTGGCCGCCCTCGATCACCGCGAAGGCCAGCCCGGCCAGGGCCAATACGGCGGTGAGCTGGCCGCCGACGTCCACCGCGGCGGGCCGGCGCGCGGAGCGCGGCACGCGAACCAGCAGGCCCAGGATCACCGCGCCCACCGGGAGGTTGAGCAGGAAGACTGCCCGCCAGCCGGCCGACTCGGTGAGCAGCCCGCCCAGCACCGGACCCGCGGCCATCGCCACCGAACCACCGACCGTCCACAGCGCGATGGCGCGGGCACGCGCCCGGGCGTCCTCGTAGGCCTGCCGGATCAGAGCCAGCGAGGCCGGCATCACGACCGCGGCGGCGCCGCCCTGCGCCACACGCGCGCCGACCAGCACGCCGATGCCGGGCGCCAGTGCGCATCCGAGGGAGGCGAGGGTGAACAAGGCCACGCCCCAGGCGTAGGCGCGGCGGGCGCCCGCACGGTCGGCGAGGGCGCCGGCGGACAGCATCAGGGCCGCGAACATCAGGGTGTACGCGTCCACCACCCACTGCAGTCCGGTCATCCCGCCGCTGAGGGACTTCCCTATCGCGGGCAGGGCGATGTTCACGGCCGAGACGTCGATGGTGATGACCGTGAAGCCGAGCAGCGAAGCGACCAGCGCGACGCCGCCGCGCCGCGGCACGGTGGGGGCGTCGGCGGGCTGCGGGGCTGGTCGGAACCGGTGGGGCTTTCGTCGCCGGTGCGTGGACGCCGACGACTGCTGACCCTGCCCGTGGGCGGGCGCGGTGGACGCGGACGTGGAAAGGACAGGGTTGGACCGCATGATGAACTCCTCTGTGGACAAGGGAAATGGGCTGCCGAGTCGGAGGACGGGCGGGCGGGCGGCACCAGCCTGCCGGGGCCGCGGTCCTGTGCCTCGCACCCCCTGGGCCCCGGCGGCCGGGCCGCCCGCTGCGGGAACAACTCTCCGCCCTCACGCGGCCGCCTGGCAGACCGGGCTGTTCCCGGGGTGCGGCGTTCCAGGTCCTGACAGGGCCCCCCACGTTCCCGGTCCGCCTGCAACAATGGGCCGAATGGCAGTAGCAGACGCACGTGGCACCGAGCTCGGCAGATATCTGAAGGCCCGCAGGGCGCAGGTCCGCCCGGAGGACGTCGGCCTACCGGTCGGCGCCGGACTGCGCCGTACTCCCGGACTGCGCAGGGAAGAGTTGGCCGCGCTGGCCGGAGTGAGCGTCGACTACTACATCCGCCTGGAGCGCGGCCGGGAGACCAACCCTTCCCCCGCCGTCGTGGACGCCCTCGGCCGCGCCCTGCGACTGCGCGGCGACGCTTACGAACGCCTGCACGAGCTCGTGGAGTTGGCCTCCGGCCGGATCGGTGAACTGCCCGCCTCATCCGATCACACCGTCCGCGACTCGGTGCTGCGGATGCTGGAGTCGGTGCGTCCGCTGCCCGCCTACGTGGTGAGCCGCTACAACCGCGTACTGGCCGCGAACCCGCCCGGTCGGCGACTGTTGCCCGGGCTCTGGGACTGGCCGCAGGACCAGCGCAACCTGACCCGCTATCTCTTCCTCCACCCGGTCGGCCGGACGCTCTACCAGCCGTGGGAGGAGACGGTCGCGCTCTCGGTGGCGCACCTGCGGGCGGTCGCCGGAGCCGATCCTGACGACCCCGAGCTGACCGCACTCGTCGGGGAACTGGTGTTGAAGTCACCGGAGTTCGCGCGACTCTGGGAGCGCTACGACGTCTGCGAACGCGGCGGAGGGCAGAAGTCCTTCCGGCATCCGAAGGTCGGACCGATGACCCTGACCTACGAGGTCATGCAACTGGCCCGGACGGGCGGCCAGCGAATGGTGGTCTACCAGGCAACCCCCGGCACCCCGGACGAGACGGCCATGCTCCGCCTGGACTCCGCGGACACCCGACCGGAGTCGGCGCCCTCCGACCATCCGGAGCCAGCCGCCGAGCCATGCCCCGCCAGCATGCTTTCCCCGGCCCACGCCTCCGCCAGCTGAGCCTGGCCCCCCTGCCTCGTCGGACACATCGGCCTGGCCTCCGCGACGAGGCGGTCGGCAACAGCTAGCGCTCTGACCCGCATAGACACCTCACGTTGCTATGCCGTCAAGTCGGCCAGCCTTCGAAGACCGGGATCTTCGAACACTCCTGGCCAGGCAGAGAGAGAATCCAGGCATGGTGATGGCACGGCACTGGTACTCCTCCTCGCCCGTCGTGGACGGGCACCCGCTCCTGGATGAGCCGGGCTTCTGGCCCGCGCACTTGGCTGACCTGTCTGAGGGCTTGCCGCCGGAGGTCTTCGGCTCGGATGCGGGCGACGCGGACGCCATGCTGGACAAGCTCCAAGACCCATTGGCGTGGCCAGTGTTCACAGTGCCTTTGACCGGCGGCTTCACGATCGTCGTGCACTACAACAGCGGCGAGGAGTTCACCACCACGGACTACTTCCTCACGCACCCCGACTGGAGCCAGGATCTCGTCCTGGCCAGCGACGATCAGGACCGTATCGGACCTGGGCTGTGCTGGCCCGAGCTCGCCGCATTGCTGCAGGCACCGGCAGACGCCGTCGGGATCACTGACCCTCATGTCCAGCTGCTTCTCCTTCTTCCGGTCTTGGGCGACACCGCAGTCCCGGAAGAAGCTGTGGCAGCCGTGGCCCGCGCCCTAATCGCCCAGGGTGCTCCCGAGGCGAGCGAGCCGTTGGCCAGGCGCTTGCTCCAGGGGCACCCCATGTGGGGCGCCCAGGACTGGTGGTTCGACACAGATGAACGCAGCTGGATCTGCGAAGGGGATCACAGCCCACGCAAGACTCCCTTGGGCGACCACTTGCCCGAACAGCAGCGAGCCGCTCTCGAGGCGTGCCTGACTCCCGGATGACCGGCTCAGGCTGCGCGCGGGACAGCCGTATCCGGAGCGGTTCCGAAGGCGAGCGATTCGTCATAGCGCTTCCGGTGCTGGAGGCAGTGGTAGAGCTGGCCGATCATGCGGTTGAAGAGGTTGCGCTGGGCGGCGGCGTGCCAGTCGCCGATCTCGCGGCGGCGCCGGTATTGGGCGTCGGCTCCGCGTGAGTGGCGAAGTGCGGCGAAGGCCCAGAGTTAGCCGGCGTGGTTGAGCCGGTCGTTCTTCACCCAACGGCGGGTGATGGACGACTTCTTCCCGGAGGACCTGGTGATGGGCGAGGAGCCGGCGTACGCCTTCAGGCCGCGGGCGTCGGCGAAGCGGGTGCGGTCGTCCCCGATCTCAGGCAGGATCCGGGCGGCGAGCTGGATCCCGAGTCCGGGGAAGCTCAGCAAGATCTCGGCGTCCGGGTGCTGGGGGAATACCTCTTCCACCGCCTCAGCAAGCTGGTCTGCGGCCGAGCAAGCGGCTTCCAGCTGAATGAGGAGGGCGAGCATCTGCTTGCCGAGCGCGTCCTCGACCAGCGGCGGCTGGTGGACCCACTCGGCGCGAAAGACGTCGCGGAGACGGTCGGCCCACCTCGATATCGCGCTTGCGGCCGGCTCGCTTGAGCGCGGCCTGCAGCTGTGTCCGGGTCAGCCGTGCGGCTCGTGAAGGGGTCGGGGCGGACTTGAGGAGTTCACGGGCCTCGGGGCGGCACAGGCCGTTGGCCCAGACGGCAAAGGCTTCCAGGGCGGCCGGGTAGCACTCACGCAGCAGGGAGCGGAGCTGGTTGGCGATCTGCTGCCGGTTCCACAGAGCGTCCTGCTGGGCGCGGGCCAGGACAGCGATGGCACGACCGAGGTCGCTGTCGCCCGGCAGGGGCCGGTGGGCGTGCATGTCGGTGCGCAGGATGTTCGCCAGGACAAGGGCGTCGCCGGGGTCGGACTTCTTGCGCGAGACGGAGTGGCGGTCGCGGAAGCGGGCGGCCGCCATCGGGTTGATCGCGAACACCTTCCGCGTCCCGGTCCGCAGCACGGCAACGAGCAGGCCGCGGGAAAGTTCCGTGACCGCTTGGGCGATCTGTTCCTCGGTCGGGTCTCTCTCGCCCCGTTGGCGCAGGTCCGCCGCGGCGTGGTCCCAGGCCAGGTTTCCGAAAGGCTGTGGGATGGTGCCGAGGTGTTTCCAGGGAACCAGGATCCAGCCGCTCTCCAAGTGGTTGCGGACCCACATCCAGCTGGCGTCATAGGGGTCGCGGTGGACCTCCACAGATTTCGCTTGCGGGTGACGCCGGATGGCTGGCGCCGCAAGGGTCCCAGCTCGTGGCAGGCGTAGATGCGGTGGTTGATCTCCTGCAGGGGGCTGGGGCCTGTTTCGATCAGTCTTCGCCCGCGGCGAAGCGGCAAGTCCCATGGTTGGATCAGCGCTCGGTGGGACGGACCACACAGCGGCTCCACAGAAGTTGAGCCAGAACCGACTCACTGACCCGTGCCCGGACGCCCACGGACCGCCGCCGGGCAGCAGCTACCAGAGCGCCGCCACCCCCTCTTCCCGCGGCTGCTGTTCGTCCTGGACGGCACCGGCCCCACAGGCATCGAGAACCGCATCCGCGCCCTGCACGCAGTCGCCTTGGAACCGGCACTGTCCGGCTTCCCGCGCCACGTTCCCGTCCTGGCGGCGTCCCTGGTCGACGTGCTCCGCAACAGCCCCTCCGCACCCAGGTGGCCCCATCCACGCCCCCAACCAACGCGTCCCCTGGAGCCAGACCCGGTGCCCATAGACACTCTGCGCAATCGCTGCGCATCAACTACCGCACAGCGATTGCGCATCACCACACCGCCCGCACGCGATGCCCACCACCCGACCACGAGCTGCGGCGAGGACGCTCGGTCGGGTACGGGCTTCGCCGTGGCGGTACGGGTGCTGGGCGCGGCGGAGGACGTGGCCCGTGATCTTCAGGCGACCCGTGCCCCGTCCAACGCCACGATCGAGTCGCTGGACGGCGGCCCCGCCTGATCCGCCAGGGCGGGGTAGTCGTTGTAGCCGGCGGCTCCGCCCACGTACATGAAGTACCGGTCCCGGACCGGGTTGAGGGGTGCGCCCAGGCGCAGCCGGGTGACGAGGTCCGGGTTGGCGAGGAAGGGCCGGCCGAGGGCCACCAGGTCGGCGCCGGCCGCCAGCATCTCCCGCGTGGCCCGGGTGACGGCCTGCGTGGACAGGTCGGTCAGGTCCGGGTTGCCGATCAGGACGCCGGGCCAGTCGGCGCGGATCCGCCGGTACCAGCCGGTCGCCGGGTCGGAGCGCACCAGGTGCAGATAGGCGAGGTCCAGCCCCTTCAGGCGGTCCAGGAGCGCGGTGTAGAGGCCGTCGGTGTCCTCCTCCAGGACGCCGTTGACCGTGCTCGCGGGAGAGATGCGGATGCCCACCCGGTCCGCGCCGATCGCGTCGGCCACCGCCTCGGTCACCTCCGCCGCGAACCGCACCCGCCGCGCGGCGGAGCCGCCGTAGCTGTCGGTGCGGCGGTTGGTGTTGTCCGCGAGGAACTGGTGCAGCAGCATCCCGTTGGCCGAGTGCACCTCCACGCCCTCGAAGCCTGCGTCGACGGCCCGGCGTGCGGCGGCGGCGAAGTCGGCGATCGTGTCCCGGATGTCGTCCGTCGTCATCGCGCGCGGGACGGCGGCCTGCAGGTGGCCCTGCGGTGTGAAGATCCTCTCCGGCAGCGGGACGGGGGAGGGTGCGAGGGGCGTGAGGCCGGTGGTCGCCGGGTGGCTGACCCGGCCCCCGTGCTGGAGCTGTAGGAACATCCGCCCGCCGGCTGCCCCCACCGCGTCGGTGACCCGCCGCCAGCCGGCCGCGTGCCGGCCGGTGTGGATCGCGGTGATGTCCGGGTACGTCTGTCCGGCCGGGTTGGGCGTCGAGCCCTCAGCGATGACCAGTCCGGCCGAGGCGCGCTGTGCGTAGTGGGTGACCATCAGGTCCGTCGGGGTGCCGTCGGCCTCCGCGCGGTTCCGGGTCAGCGGGGCCATCACGAGGTGGTTGGGGAGGGCGAGTCGGCCGAGCCGGGCGGGGGCGAGGAAGTCCGTTGTCCGCGTCATGCCGGCACGGTAGAACTTGACACTGATGTGAGGTTCAAGCCCTCTTCCCGGCGGAGGCGGACATGCGGATCGGTGAACTGGCCCGGCGCACCGGCGTGAGCGAGCGGTCGCTGCGCTACTACGAGACCCAGGGGCTGCTCACCGCCGAGCGCACCCCCGGCGGCCACCGCGACTACCCGGAGTGGGCCGTCGACCGGGTCATCCGGATCCAGGAGCTGTACGCGGCCGGGCTGCACAGCGAGAAGATCCGGCAGCTGCTGCCCTGTATGCGCGACCGGGACGGCGGACCCTCCGCGATCGCCACCCCGCGGCTGGTGCAGGACCTGACCGCCGAGCGGGACCGCATCGACCGCATGATCGCCGATCTGCGCCGCTCCCGGGAGACCCTGGACGAGGTCATCCGCACGGCCCGGGACGCCTGACCGGCCGTACCCCCGAACGCCCCACTCACCAGGAAGCCGTCCTCCCCTCCGTGCGGGCCGTGAAACCGCCACCCAGCCGGGCCACTCCCCCTGGGGCTACTCCGCGGCAGGCGCCGGCACCGTGCAGAAGGCCCTGGTGGACCAGGGGTTCAAGAAGACCGTCGTGGACCACGGGAAGCAGGTGGGCATCGACGTCGAAGTCGTCGAGCGCAACCCGGCCGAGACGGGGTTCGCGCCCCAGCACAAGCGGTGGATTGTGGAGCAGACGAACGGGATCTTGATGCTCCACCGCAGGCTGGTGGGCGACTACGAGCACCGGCCCGCCTTGGCCGAGTCCCGGGTGTACTGGGCGATAAGCGACCGGATGTCGAAGATGCTGACCGGCACCTCCACGCCCGCCTGGCGCGGAGCATGACCGGCGGACAGCTGACGTTGGGGGCGCTGCTGGCGCGGCTGGAGGAGCGGGAGCCGGAGATCACCGCGCAGGCCGAAGGGGTCCGGGAGAGGATCGCGGAGCTGACCGCACTGCTGGACGGGTTCGACACCGCCGCCGAGGAGATCCGGATCACTCGCAAGACGCTGCTGGAGCTGCCCGATCCGCCACTGCCCGTGCCGCCGGCCGCGAAGCTGCCGGACCATCCGGCCTACCAGCAGATCATGGCGGTGTTCGTCGCGGCCGATCCCCCGCTGCGGGTGCGGGCGGTGTGTGAGGCGATGGACGTGGAGATCGCTCCCAGCAACATCAACAACATGCGTCTGAAGCTCAAGCGGCTCGCCGAGCGGGGGATCCTGGCCGAGATCGAGCAGGGGCTGTTCACCCTGCCACGGCCGTAGCTCCTCCGGCGGACCGCAACCAGCCTGCTCAGCCCAACCGAAAGGCCAAACCGGGCATCACCTAAGGTGCCGCTCTCTGGGGACGCTCGGTCGCGCCGATGAGCGGACACGTCTGCCAGCCCGCCGAGAAAACCCGTTGCGAGTGACCCGCATCGGATGTCTGATTGATCGGCCACCGATCAGGGGAGGGAACATGAGGACGTCGCTGCCCACCCCCTCGTTGCACACCGCTCGCCTTCGACTGCGTGCCTTCGAAGACTCGGATGCGAACAACCTCTTCGCACTGCACAGCAGCGCCTACGTGCTGCGCTACTGGGACGCGCCCCCGTGGAGCGAACGCGTGCGCGCCGAGAATTTCATCACCCGTTGCCGAGAGATGGCAGAGGAGGGCACCGGGGCGCGGCTGGCCGTAGATCGTGTCTCCGACGGGGCGTTCATCGGCTGGTGCAGCCTGAACAGGTGGAATCCGGACTACCGCAGCGCGTCGCTTGGGTACTGCTTCGACGATGCAGCGTGGGGCCACGGCTACGCGACCGAGGCCACGCGCGCTCTGCTGCGGTGGGCATTCGACACGCTGGACCTAAATCGCGTCCAAGCTGAGACCGATACGCGCAACGTGGCTTCCGCCCGCGTGCTGGAGAAGGTCGGCTTCGTGCGTGAAGGTACGTTGCGGGAAGACTGCGTCGTCAACGGCGAGGTCTCTGACTCGTGGATCTACGGGCTGATCAGGCGGGAGTGGCACGACGCCGCCATGATCGCGCTGCGCACTCCCCCTGCCGCCCCGGAGCAATGACGCGAACTGCTCACGCACGTATCGCGGACGAAGGGTGAACCGCCGTCGGCGGTCGCGCCGGTCGTCGTCCGGCGCAGCAGTACCTGGCGTCCAGGCGGAGGCCAGGCTGGTCGGTCGCGCTGATCGCCGAGTACGGAACAAGTGGCGCGCATCAGCGCGAGCGCGGTCAACGGTACGAGGGTGAGGGCGGCCGTCACCGTGCCGCCAGCTGTGGCCCGGCCTGCCGCAGTGGTGAGGCCAGGGCTATGACTGCCGCCCAGGAGCCGACAGCGATCCCCGCGTTGGACGAAGAACTGCTCAGCGCTGAGGCGCGCATGGGCGCGGAACCGGCGAAACGCACCATCAGCGCGCCGCACCGGGGACGCGGCGAAACCGGTCGCCCCATCACCGTCACCAGAACCACGGCCACCACGGGGCTCGTGGAGAAGAACACCAACAGGAGCAGGACCAACGTGCTCGCGGTGGCGGCCGTGGCGAGCGGTCGACGGTCACCCAGACGTTGGCGACCGTGGTGCCCAGCAGAGGGCCCAGACCGTAACCGGTCAAAGCCAGGGCACGGCCGCGGTGGGGATCCTGGCCGCTCGGCGAGCAGGGGCGAGGTGTAGGTGTAGGTCGCCAGGGCACCTCCCAGGAGCAACGCGATGGCGCTCAGCGCCAGCCAGACGCGGGCCTGGCACAGCGATCCGTCGGGTCGAATCGATCCCGGAGCGCCTGGAACGTCCCTCTCGGGTCTGGCGGCGGATCCGCGAGGGTCTCCGTTTTGTCGTCAGAAATACCTTGCTGCGGACCGTGTACCTGGCCTCGTCGCCTTCCAGTTCTCCTTCACAGCGACATGACCGGGTGCGCTCGTGGGTTCCGTGCTGGCCGCCCGCGGGCCGAACCGGTTCTGGTACGGCCCGGTAGGTGTGGCCGCGGCGGCAGTCGGCGACCGCATGTTCTTGTCTGTACCCGCGCTGCCCGGCTCCCTTGCGGTGACCATCCCCGCGCTCCTTGCGGTCGGCTTCGTGTTCGCGGCCAGCGGCCAGCCAAAGCGGCGCGGCCGCGACTATGACGATTGTCGGCATGGGGCTGACCCCCTCGGCTCCCTGCTCGGCGGATACCTCGCTGGGGACCGGGGGTTGCGCACCCTCTTGGCGACGGCCGCAGGCATGGTGCTGTCCCCGGCGATGGCTGTGTCCCCGCTGGCACGCGTTGGACGCACGCTTCTTCACGCAGAACGCGCCGCCGACGGCCGGCCGCTCCGAGATCCACGAGCCCAGCAGCCGCCCATCAGGTGACGTCGAGTGACCTCGAAACTCGGCGCTGATCACGGGTACGGCGTTTACGCGGCTGCCGAAGTCATCGTTGAACGAATATGCACACGTGGCACCACCGTGCGCCGCAGCGCGGTCTGGTCGGCGTCATGCTTGGTGGTGATGAACTCGGTCAGCGCCTCGGCGCTGTCGAAGCCGAGTTCGCGAGCAGATTCTCATGGCCGCATGTCCGCCCTGCGCCTTCTCCCGAATCAGCAGCCGTGACAGGTCCTCTTGCGTGACGAAACCGCAGGGGGCGTCGCCGTCGCTTCGGGCTTGTTGGAGTCGTCCTCCGAGGAAGGCGCCGAGAATCGGCGAGCTCCGCCATCGTTAGGCGGTGCCCGACCGGCCGAGCGGGTTGGGGAGCGAGGGGCGCGCGTCATACGTGAACCATCACAGGTCTCCAGTGCCCCCGCGCCGTTGATCGGTTCAGTAGCCGGCCGGACCGGGGCCGTACCTCAAGAGTCGGACGCGAAGGGTTGCATGCGTGCGATGAGCACGGCGACATCATCCGGGTCAGCGGGACGCCGGAGTTGGCGCAGGAGTCGCTCGCAGGTTTCCTCCAGGGTGGGGTCGGGTGCGTCAAGCAGGTGCAGGAGGGTGTCGAGGCGTTCGTCGATGGGGTGATGACGGACCTCGACGAGTCCGTCGGTGTACAGAACTAGCCGATCGCCGGAGCCGACGGGAAAGGTCGTGGTCACGAAGGGAACGCCGCCGACCCCGAGCGGGGTACCGGTCGGCAGGTCGAGCAGTTCCGGGTGCTGGCCGCTGCGCACCAGGACGGGGGGCAGATGACCGGCGATGGAGATGTGGCACTCCGCGCGGTGAGGGTCGTAAATGGCATAGACACAGGTGGCTATGTACTGCTCAAGTCCGGAGGTGATCTTGTCGAGGTGGTGGAGGACCTGGGCAGGATCGAGGTCGAGATCGGCGAAGTCGCTGGTGCCGGTGCGCAGGCGCCCCATGGTGACGGCGGCGTCGATGCCGCTGCCCATGACGTCGCCCACGACCAGTGCGGTCTTGTCGCCATCGAGTGGGAGGACGTCATACCAGTCGCCGCCGACCTCGTAGGCGGCCTGTGCGGGCCGGTAGCGAGAGGCGACCTCCAGGCCGGGGAGGTAGGGCGGGTGGTCCGGGAGCAGGCTGCGCTGAAGGGTCTCGGCGGCGTTGCGTACCGTCTGGTGTGAGCGGGCGTTGTCGATGCACACGGCGGCGCGGGAGGCCAGCTCACCGGCGAGGGCGAGGTCGTCCTCGTTGAAGGGCTGCGGGTTGCGGGCGCGGCTCAGCCCCAGGAAGCCGAGGATCTGGCCGCGGGCGGTGAGCGGGACCAGCATGTAGGAGTGCACGCCGGCGCGGGCCAGCAGCGTGGCGGCGCGGTCGTCGCGGGCGATGCGGGCCAGGGCGGCGTCATCCATGTGGGAGACCAGGACCGGCCGGCCGGTGCGTACGCATTCGGTGGGCAGGCGGTCGGCGTCGTAGACAGCGATCTCGCCGGGCGGGTCGGCGGCCTGGACGGCTTCGGTGGCATAGGCGGCCTGCACCGCGAGGGCGCGGAAGCGCGCGGGGCCCTCACCCAGGGGCGGGCGGTGCTCGTCGAGGACGGAGTCGAGGACGTCGACCGTCGCCATGTCGGCAAGCTCGGGAACGGTGACTCCCGCCAGCTCGCGGGCGGTCTGCTCCACTTCCAAGGTGGTGCCGATGCGCGCCGAGCCGTCGGCGATCAGCGTCAGTCGCCGGCGGGCCTCAGCGGCCTCCGTGGCCGCCTGATAACGATCCGTGACATCCACCACAAGGTCGGCCACCCCGAGAACACGCCCCTGGGGATCGTCCAGCCGGTACAGCGAGATCGACCAGGCGTGCATGTGCGGGTCGGCGGGGGTGTGGCCGACGATGGTGTACTCGTCGACCATGGGGGCCCCGGTCTTGAGGACCTGCCGCATCCCGGCCTCCGGCCCCTCGAACTTCGCCGAGGTCATGATCTCGCGGTAGTGCCGGCCCAGATGGTCTTCCGCGGGAATGCCGTGCATCCGCTCCAGAGCGGGGTTGACGGCCACGTACCGCAGATCGGTGTCGAGGATCGCCAGCCCAATGGGCGACTGAGAGATCAGCCGGGTGGACAGGGCGACGTCCCGTTCAACCTCCCGAAGCCGTGCCCCGTCGGTGGCCAGGCCCAGGGCGTAGAAGTCGCCGCCGTCGTCCAAGAGCCGCATGTTGCGGAACTCCACCAGGCGAGTGCTGCCGTCCTTGTGCCTGACGGGGAACGCCCCGGCCCACCGCTCCCCGGTACCCATGACCTCGGCGAACAGCTTGATCATCAGATCCCAGTGCTGCTCGTGAACCAGCAGCGGCGCAGCGTACTGCCCGAGCGCCTCCTGGGCCGTATGGCCGAACAGATCCTCAGCCTCAGGGCTCCACAAGACGATCCGCCCATCGGCATCCAGCAGCACCGCGGCGACACCGAGTAGGTCCATCAGCCCACTCGGCTGCGGCGACCGCTCCTCCGGCTGGCCGGTGTCGGCCGGCCGCCCATCGGCTGCGCTCACACGGCACTCCTTCCATGCGCCGGCCCCACAGCTCACGCCAGCCCCTGGTCTGCCCCTATCCGTGGCCTGCCCCGTACCTGCGGAGTGCATCGGCTTCCATGGTCCTCCTGGAACGGCCTTCCGTGCACGCACTGGATATGCAGGGCCGGGCAGTCGCCTGCTGGCCCGGCCACAGCGCGTCGCCACCGACCTGCGTACCGTGGTCACCTTCCTGCTGAAACAGGACGAGACCGCATGGACGCGCTACACCGCGTGATCTTCCGGCATCTGATGGACGACCGGCGGACGTACGGAGTGGAGATGGCCGTCGACGTCACACTGGTCGGCCGCTACTACGAACGCTTCGCCGACCACGCCGTGTCCGTCGCCCAACGTTTCGTCTGCCTGGTCACCGCGGGCACGCGGATGAGTGCGCCGCCGACACGCCCGTCGGCCTCCGGCCAGAAGGTCCGCGAGGGCGGCCGCATCATCAGCGTCCACGCGCTGATCACGGTCGGCGTCAACGCCGACGGCCACCGCGAGATCCTCGGCCTGGACGTCGCCACCGCCGAAGACGGCGCCGGATGGCTCGCCTTCCTGCGCTCACTGATCGCCCGCGGCCTGGGCGGAGTCCAGCTGGTCACTCCGACGCGCACGCCGGCCTCGTCGACGCCATCGGTGCGGTCCTGCCCGGCGCCTCCTGACAGCGCTGCCGCACGCACTACGCCCGCAACCTGCTCAGCCAGGTTCCGAAATCGGCCCAGCCGTGGGTGGCAACCCTGCTGCGGACCGTCTTCGAACAGTCCGACACCGACGCAGTCCAGGCCCAGATGACACATGTCCTGGACGGACTGGAGGCCAGGTTCCCCAAAGCCGCAGCCCACTTGGACGCCGCCCAGCATGACCTGCTGGCAACTCCTCGCCCGCCTCATGCCGGGCACCGGATCAGGCGGTTATCCCAGACACCGGGCGGGCCATGGCCCGTTTCCGTTCGTGTCCGCCGATCGCGGCCGCCGACATCCGGGGCGGCCGACGAGTTGCTGGACCTCAGAGCGACGTCATGACGTGCTTGATCCGGGTGTAGTCCTCGAAGCCGTATGCGGAGAGGTCTTTGCCATAGCCGGACTTCTTGAACCCGCCGTGCGGCATCTCGGCGACGAGGGCCATGTGGGTGTTGATCCACACACAGCCGAAGTCGAGGTTCTTCGACATCCGCATCGCCCGCGCGTGGTCCTTGGTCCACACCGAGGAGGCCAGCGCGTAGTCGACGCCGTTGGCGTACCGCACGGCCTGGGCCTCGTCCGTGAAGGACTGGACGGTGATGACCGGGCCGAAGACCTCGTTCTGGATGATCTCGTCGTCCTGCCGGAGGCCGGAAACCACGGTCGGGGCGTAGAAGTAGCCCTGCTCGCCGACCCGGTGGCCGCCCGCCTCGATCCTGGCATGCTCGGGGAGGCGCTCGATGAAGCCGCTGACCTGGGCGAGCTGGCCCGCGTTGTTCAGCGGTCCGTACAGCACGTCCTCGTCGTCCGGCAGCCCGGTCTTGGTGTCGGCCGCGGCCTTGGCGAGGGCGGCGACGAACTCGTCGTGGACCGACTCGTGCACCAGGACGCGGGTCGCGGCCGTGCAGTCCTGACCGGCGTTGAAGAAGCCGCCGATCACCAGACCCTCGGCCGCCTTCGCCAGGTCGGCGTCCTCGAAGATCACCGCCGGGGCCTTGCCTCCGAGCTCCAGGTGGACCCGCTTGACGTCCTTGGCCGCGCTCTGGGCGACCTGGATCCCGGCGCGTACCGAACCGGTGATGGAGGCCATCGCGGGCGTCGGGTGCTCCACCATCAGCCGGCCGGTCTCACGGTCACCGCAGACCACGTTGAAGATTCCGCGGGGCAGCGCCAGTTCCTCCAGGACACCACCGATGATCTCGGCGATCAGAACCGTGGAGGCCGGGGTGGTGTCCGAAGGCTTGAGGACCACGGCGTTGCCGGCCGCGAGGGCCGGGGCGAACTTCCACACCGCCATCAGCAGAGGGTAGTTCCACGGCGCAACCTGGGCGCACACACCGACCGGCTCGCGGCGGATGATGGAGGTCGTTCCCTCCATGTACTCGCCGGCCGAGCGGCCCTCCAGCATGCGCGCCGCGCCCGCGAAAAAGCGGATCTGGTCGATTGCGGGGGCGAGTTCTTCACTGCGAGTGAGGTGGAGCGGCTTGCCGGTGTCCCGGCTCTCCGCGGCGACGAGCTCGTCGGCCCGTGCCTCCATAACGTCGGCGATCTTCAACAGTGCGCGCTGCCGCACGGACGGTGTGGTGTCGCGCCAGACGGGGAACGCCGAGGCCGCGGCCGCCATCGCAGCGTCTACGTCCGCAGCCCCCGAGAGCGGGGAGGTCGCGTAGACGTCACCGGTGGTGGGATCCACCACATCGAGCGTGCGGCCGTCCGAGGCGTCGGCGAACACACCGTCGATGAAGTTGCGGAAGGTGGTGCTCATGGAACGTCTCTCCTGGTCAGGCGGCGGTACGAGCGGACAGGTGCTCATGGACGGCGACCCAGCGGCCGTCCTCGGCGCGGGTGAAGACGATGGTCTCCCGTTCGTGGACCGTCTCCTCGCCGGTGTTGGTGGCGATCCGGGTTTCGACGTCGTGACTGAAGACGGCCGTGTCGCCGAAGTGCTGGATCAGCTGTGCGGACGAAGTGCAGCCGAGGATCCGGAAGCCGTCCTGTTCCACCCACTGCTGCCACAGCGCCCGGTACTCGGCCGTGGAGCCGAGCCGGCGCGGGGTGGTGTGGAAGATGAAGGTCGCGTCGGGGGCGAAGGCTCCGAAGTAGTCGTCGAGGCGGCCCTCGGTGAAGGCGGCGACAAGCGCGTCCGCGGCGGTCCGGACCTCCTGGACGGTGGTGGTGCTCATGTATGGCTCCTGGTCACGGGCGTTCGGCGGTCGAGGCCTACGCCAGGCGTTCGGTTACGGTAGGTAACGGCAAGGCCTCAGTGGGACACGGCGGGCTCGGTGACGGTCTCCTCGGTGTCGCCGGTGATCGGCGGCACCGGGGCATCCGACGCCCGCACGAATCGGGGTCCGGCCGGTCCGTACACGGCGCGCGGTTCGGGGAACAGAGCGAGCAGGGTGAGGTAGAGCACGATCGCGAGGGTGAGGCCGACCAGCAGCGAGATGTCCGTGCCGCCCGCGATATCGCCGAGCGGGCCGACGAACTGGCCGGGCAGGTTGGTGAAGAGGAGCGCCACGACGGCGGAGACGAGCCAGGTGGACATGCCGCGCCAGTTCCAGCCGTGCGTGAACCAGTAGCGGCCGCCGCGTTGGCGGCGGTTGAAGACCTGCAGAGCCTCCGCGTCGTACCAGCCGCGCCGGGTGACATAGCCGAGCGTCATGACGATCATCCACGGTGCGGTGCAGGTGATGATCAGCGTGGCGAAGGTGGAGATGGACTGCGCGAGGTTGAGCGCGAAGCGGCCGATGAAGATGAACGCGATGGACAGGGCACCGATGAAGAAGGTGGCCTGGACGCGGCTGAAGCGCGTAAAGACGCTGGAGAAGTCGAGCCCCGTGCCGTAAAGGGACGTCGTGCCGGTGGAGAGGCCGCCGATCAGGGCGATCAGGCAGAGCGGCAGGAAGTACCAGCCCGGTGAGATCGCGAGCAGTCCGCCCACGTAGTTGGGGGCGGCAGGGTCGACGTACTTCTCGGCCTTCGACGCGATGATCGACGCGGTGGCCAGACCGAAGAGGAACGGCAGCAGGGTGGCGATCTGGGCGAGGAACGCGGCCCCCATCACCCGGCGGCGCGGAGCCCCGGCCGGGATGTAGCGGGACCAGTCACCGAGGAACGCGCCGAAGGAGACCGGGTTGGAGAGCACGATCAGCGCGGAGCCGATGAACGAAGGCCAGAACAGTGGGTCGGCCGTGGAGGCGAAGGCTCCTGCGTAACCGGGGTCGAAGTCGCCCGCGAAGGCGAAGGCGCCGAGCACGAAGAGGGCCGACGCCGCCAGCACCGCGATCTTGTTGACCAGCAGCATGAACCGGAATCCGTAGACGCAGACGACCAGGACGAGCCCGGCGAAGATCGCGTACGCGATGCCGTAGGTCACGTCCGACTCGGGGACGTGGACGAGCCGGTGCGCGCCGCCGACGAGCGCGTCCCCCGAGGACCACACCGAGATCGAGAAGAACGCGATGGCGGTGAGCAGGGAGAGGAACGAGCCGACGACCCGGCCGTGCACGCCCAGGTGCGCGGAGGAGGAGACAGCGTTGTTGGTGCCGTTGGCGGGGCCGAACAGCGCCATCGGGGCCAGTAGGAGCGCACCCGCCACGAGACCGAGGACGGTCGCCGCGAGACCCTGCCAGAAGGAGAGGCCGAAAAGGATCGGGAAGGCGCCCAGCACACAGGTCGCGAAAGTGTTGGCACCGCCGAAGGCGAGCCGGAACAGATCGATCGGGCGGGCTGTACGGTCCTTGTCCGGGATCCGCTCGACACCATAGGTCTCGATCTCGGTTATCGAGGTCGTCATGGGCGCTCCACCTTCCGGTCATGCAGGGGCGACGGTGCACAGTGTGGGGCCCGCGGATGACCAGCGACAATTGTGTCTGCCACAGAGCCGTACGCTGTTTTGTGTGGCAAGCAACAAACTCACCGTCGGTGATCTGCTCTCTTTCCCCGCACTCCAGCTCTCCGTGAAGGCCGGCAGCGCCGGTCTGGACCGGTCCGTGTCCTGGGCGCACGCCAGCGAGCTCGCCGATCCGACGCCCTGGCTCATGGGCGCCGAGGTGATCATGACGGCGGGTCTGGCGGTCCCCCGTACTGCGGCCGGACAGCGCGCCTACCTGGAGCGGCTGGACGACGCCGGGGTGTCCGCTCTCGCCCTTTCCGCGCAGTTGCACATGCCCCCGCTGCACGATGCGTTCTTCCAGGCGGCGGAGGAGCGGGCCTTCCCGGTCCTCGAAGTGCCGCTCGCCGTCCCGTTCATCGCTGTCGCCCAGGAAGTCGCGGCCGCGGCCCAGGAGGACGCCGGGCACCGGCTGGGTGCGCAGCTCCAGGTCTTCGGCGCGCTGCGCTGGCTGGTCGCCGAGGATCTCGACCCGCCGGCACTCCTGCGCCGTCTCGAGGGCCTGTCGGGTTACGACGTCTATCTCTGCACACCGCAGGGCCGCCCGCTCCTGCCCGGCGTCCCCGTGCCGGATCCCGCTGTCCTGCCCGCTTCCGTCGACGCCCCGCCGACGATCCCCGGCGGATTCGTCCTCCCGGTGCCCGCGCCCGGCGGCCCGGCGGGCTTTCTGGTCGCATACGAGCGTCGGGGCGCCCAGCCCGCGGGACTCGCCGTCGTCCAGCACATCGCCACGGTGGCGGCGCTGCGGCTGGCGATGGTGCGCAACGAGCGCGAGACGCTGCGCCGCGAGGGCGCGGAAACGCTGGCCGAACTACTGCAGGAGGTGCTCGACACGGAGGCGGCGCGCCGCCGGCTCGCCCGGCACGCGATCGAGGGCGCCACCGTACTCCTCGTGGTGCGCCACACCACCGACGAGGCCCTGCTGTGCTGTCTGCAGGACCAACCCCATCTGCTGCTCACCCGAGGTGAGGACCGCTACGTCCTAGGGCCGCCGGAGCTAGCGGTGGCCGTCGGTGAGCTGCCGGCCGTGGCAGCCGGGGTCAGCCGCCCCTTCCTGCCGGGCGCCCCGCTGAAGGTCGCCCAGCGGGAGGCGCTCTGGGCGGTCGCCAAGGCCGTGGAGTCGGGCCGCCCCGTCGTCCGATACGGCGACGACTCGACGGGCCGGTGGCTGCCCGACGACCCCGCTGCCCTGACCGCGCTGGTCGAGTACGTGCTTGGCGCGGTCCTGCGCTACGACAAAACCCATGACTCGCAGCTGCTGGTCTCCGCCCGCACCTGGATGGAGCGCGACCGCCGCACCGAGACGGCCGCGGCGGCGCTCCACATCCACCCCAACACCCTCGCCTACCGGCTGCGCCGTTTCAGTGCTCTCGCCGACCGTGATCTGACATCGACGGGGGCCCTGGCCGAGGTCTGGCTGGCGGTTCAGGCAGCGGGGGCGCTGGGCCTCACCGACTGAGCACGTGCGTGACAGGCCGGGAGGGAAGAACTGGGAGACTGAGGAAAGGCGCGGGAACAGTCTGAACCGTTCCGGGTTCGGTAGAGAGCAGGGATGTCACGCGCTGACGGGTTCGTTGGCGCGGGTGTGCTGGTGATGGTAGGCGGTTTCGTACTCGGCTGGTGATACGTGCCCGAGAGCCCCGTGGAACGAGATGGCCATCATCTAGCACGATGCTCAGTACGTTCTGTCCCGCGACGGCGTCCACGCCGGGAGCGGTGAATGCGAGTCGGCGGGTGACGCGTGTGCGGATCTCGCTTCTGACGTCCATGAAGAAAGGATCTCGACGCAGTCCGGCGAAGATCGATACTGCGGACCCGCGTACGGCGCCCTTCTCCCCCGGTACGGAAAGCGACCACACGATCAGCGCCGTAGCCGAGCGCGCCGCTCTGGTCACCCGTGTCCGCTTCGATGCCGGTGAAGGTGACGTCGAACGAGACGGCGTCCTCACCGCGGGCCCGGACCACCGCGTCAGGACCGATGTCCGCAGGTGCCAGCCGTATTCGGTAGAGACACACGGATCCGATCCCTGCTGCGGCGTGGTTCGGCGGCACGGTCTTCGCTGGTGGAACGATCGTCAGCGAGGCCGTCCGCATCCGCCGCTGACCCTGGTGGTCAGGCGCGGATAGCATGCGCAGTCGGCGTCCCGGGACTGGGTACCGGCGAGTTCCGTGAGGAGTCGTCGGCCGTCCTTGTCCCACACGGACACCCGTCCCACGTCATCTCCGACCGCCAACCGGCCGCCCACCGGGCTGAACTTCAGCACGGTGGGCGCCCCGCCCTGACTCAATGCGCGAATAACCGGATGGCCGGATGGCAGCGCAACGAGCGCGTCATAGCTGGTTGCCAGGAACCGACCATCGGGACGCAGAGCCATGGGTTGCGACGCGCCGCCCCCGGACGGTCCATCGGGCCTCCGGAATCCGTGGGCTGCCACCCCTTTCCGGTGCGCAGGTCCCACCGCTCCCATGCGTCCGTGTCGGCGTACCCGTCACGGCGGCCGTTCTGACCCTGCCATTGCCCGACCTTCATCGGCTCGTCGGCATCAGCGAGATATGGGTGAGGTGGACTATGCACGCTCGGCGGTGGAGTTCGGTGCAGTGGACGAGGTGCCGCAGTTCATCGGCGCGGGCCTCACGGCGTGAGGACGACCTTCTCGCAGCGGTCCTTCTTGTTCTTGAACAGGTCGTAGCCGGTCGCTGCCTCGGTCAGGGGGAGCCGGTGGGTGATGACCCTGGTGGGGTCGATCCTGCCCTGCTCGATCAGACCCAGCAGCGGCTTCATGTACTTCTGCACATGGCACTGCCCGGTGCGCAGGGTCAGGGACCTGTTCATCCACGCACCCGCCGGGAACTTGTCGATCAGCCCGCCGTAGACGCCGATGACTGACACCACGCCGCCGCTCCGGCAGGACAGGATGGCCTGGCGCAGGGCGTGCGGCCGGTCGGTTTCGGAGCGGACCGCCTGCTTGGCGCGGTCGTAGAGGTGCACGTGGGAGGCACCGTGTGTGGCCTCCATCCCGACCGCGTCGATGCACTTGTCAGGGCCCCGGCCGCCGGTGAGTTCCAGCAGGGCCGACCGTACGTCGACGTCCTCGAAGTCGACAGTCGAGTAGCCCTGGGCTGCGGCCATGTCGAGCCGGTAGGTCTCCTTGTCGATCGCGATGACCTTCTCCGCGCCCAGGACCCGGGCGCTGTCCATCGCGAACTGGCCGACCGGCCCGGCGCCCCAGACGGCGACGACGTCACCTTCCTGGATGTCGCACAGCTCGGCGCCCATGTACCCGGTCGGCAGGATGTCGGACAGGAACAGCACCTGCTCGTCGCTGAGGTCCGACTCGATCCTGAGGGCGTTGACGTCGGCGAACACCACCCGGGCGTACTCGGCCTGACCGCCGGCGAAGCCACCGGTGAGGTGCGAGTAACCGTAGATGCCGGCGGTGGGGTGACCGAAGAATTTCTCCGAGATGCCGGCGTTGGGGTTGCTGTTCTCGCAGCACGAGTACAGCTCCGCGCGGCAGGACGCGCAGGCGCCGCAGGCGATCGGGAAGGGCACGACGACCCGGTCGCCGACGCGCAGTTTGTCGTCGCTGATGCCGCGGCCGACCTCGACGACCTCTCCCATGAACTCGTGGCCCATGATGTCGCCCTTTTCCATGGTGGGGACGTAGCCGTCGAGCAGATGGAGGTCGGAGCCGCAGATCGCCGTCGAGGTGATTTTCACGATGGCGTCACGGCTGTTCAGGATCGAGGGTTCCGGGACGTCCTGCACCTCGACCGAGTTGCGTCCCGTCCAGCAGCTTGCCTTCATGCCAGAGCCTCCTTCAGTTCGCCTTCGGTCAGCGGTCGGGCCAGGTGCTGCGGGAACTCCCCACGGGCCCGCTTGCCGCCGGGTGCCCCCTCGGAGCGGACGACCTCGCCGGTCTCCACGATCTGCTTGAAGCGGCGCAGGTCGTCGTCCAGCTGCTGGTGCGGTTCCTCGCCGAAGTAGCGCGCCGCGGCCTTGCCCAGCGCCCCGCCGGGCAGGTCGTAGCGCAAGGTCACCCGGATCTCCGTGCCCCGGTCGCCGGGGGCGCGCGCGAAGCGGACCTCGCCGGAGTTGTCGATGTCGGCACCGTCCACCGACTGCCAGGCGATCAGCTGGCCGGGGACGTCCTGAGTGGTCTCGGCGTCCCACTCGACCGCCTTGCCGAACGGCGCGCTCGCCCGCCAGTGGGTGGTGCGCGGGCCGGTGACGCGCACCTCGTCCAGGTGCGCCATGAAGTCCGGCAGCCGCTCCAGGTCGCTCCAGAGGCCGTAGACCTCCTCCGGGGATTTGGTGACGGTGGTGGTCGCGGTCAGTTCCATGGGGGCGCTCCCACGAGTGCGCGTCGCGGCCGCGTAGACGTCCGTGGCCGTGATGGCGGTCACCGCGGCGGTCGCGGCGACGGTGCGGCCGAGGCCGCGGCCGTTGTGGTTCTTCAGGGCCCGGCTCAGCGCCGCCAGGTCCATGAGGTCGCCGCCGACGCGGCCCCAGAGCCAGGCGGGATGCGGCCGCCCCAGCAGTCCGGTCGCCGCCGCCAGCTCGCGCACTCCGACGGCGGTCGTGGCCAGGCGGTGCCGGGAGGTGTCGTCCACGCCCAGTGCCCGGGCGAAGCCCGCCGGGGCGACGACCTGGGGCACGCCCAGGAGCGCACTGGCCCAGCCGAGGCCGCGTACGAGCGGATCGCGCCGTAGGCGGGAGGTGGAACGGGTGTATGTCGTCATGGGTGCTCCCCACGTGCGGTGAGGTGAAGGTTGGCGGACCACTTGAGCGAGAAGGTGAAGCGCGCATATCGGACAACGTCGGAGTTTCCGCGTGGCCTGCTTTCAATCCTCAACCCGCGCCACCCGAACCGGCGCAGCCGTCCGGTATCGCGGCGTGGAAGTGACGCGCGCCGTGGGCTTGACAAGTGTCATCACCGGGGGCGGATCCATGGTTTCGACTTCGCGGGTTCACCTGTCTAGTAGTGCTTCGTTATCCGGTCGATGGGCAGGACGGTGCCGTCCAGGATCACGTACGCCTTCGTCCGGACGGGCGTCATTGCCTCGGCCAGGGTCTGCGCGTGGGCGGCCAGCACTTCGACGGCCTCGCGTATGTAGCGGTAGACGGTCGCGATGCCGGTCTCGAACCCTGCGGCGAGCTGGGCGTACGTGTCGCCGCATCGCAGGTGGGCCAGGGCGAGCAGGGCCTGACGGCCGACGGGCAGACGCCGCCGTCGCGTGCCGATCTCCCGCCGGTGAGCGGCCGGTTGCCTCGTCAGGTGTCGCAGCGTGCGGCTGGGCAGATCGGTCGACGACGGGTGGACAAGCACGCGAAGCTCCTGGCGGACACGGGTGATCTTGGTCGAGAACCCGTCTACCAGGAGCTTCGTCGTTCCGTACAACCCATGCCCACCAACCCCCCGACGCCACAGCCAGGTTGGCAAGGGCTCACTGACATGACACCCACGTACAGGAGCGACGCTACTTCTGTGCCCGCAGTCGCACAGCGCTGGACGAGGTCGTCGAGGAGGCGGGCGCCGAAAAGACCGCCCACGTGATTTCCGGTGACGTCACCGAGCCGTCCTTCTGCGAGGAACTGGCGGGCGAGGTGGACCGTCGGTTCTGCAGGATCGACGCGCCCGTCAACAATGCGCCCGGCCCGTCACCAGGATCCTTCGACGACATACGAGCCGACGACCGGGCCGTGGAGCGCCTGAGCCGGACCGCCGGAATCCCGCGGGCAGAGGCGGAGGACCGGATATGATGGACGATCCTCATGGACCCGCCCCGGCGAGGCACACGAGGTCGCCGCCGTCATCGGGTTCCTGGCCTCGGACGAGGCGTCCTGTCTGACCGGGCAGCAGATCGCGGTCGTCGCGCAGTACGGCGTCGTCTACACCGGCGGCACCAAGAAGGTCGCCGAGCACGACGGCGGCCACTCCGACGACCTCGCCGTTCCTCTCGTCGTGTCCGGCGCCTCCGTCCCGGACGGCGTGCGCGACTCCGCGAGCGTGCAGACCAAGCAGAAGGCGGAGCGCACCGGCCGCAGACACACCGTCCGGTGGGGCAATCACAGCCGAAGCCCTCGGCGCGCTCGGTGCGCTGCGTCGGGGGCCGGGGCCCTCGCACAACCTTCACGATCAATAGGGGCGGAAGGTAACACGGGTCCGTCGGCCGTCGGCAGGGAGGGCAGCCGGGTCGGTCGAGCCGGTCGAGCCGGTCGAGCCCAGAGTGGACCAGGACGGGAGGCGGCGCCCGGCCGCCGGGGAGTGATACCACGTCGACCTGGTGACCTGGCTGCTCGTCAGCCCCCCGACGCCGTCGCGGCCGAGGCACGCCGGCAATTCGGCGACCTGCTCGCCCGCGAGGATCACCGGACTCTACGGGACTCGGGGCGGCTCACATCGGCGCAGTTCCGTCTCGATGAAGTGGTTCAGATGGCGACGGGCGTCCTGCGTGGTCAGCGGCGGGGCCTGGCGCAGCCGTTGCAGGGCCAGGCCGTCGGCGAGGGCGGCGAAGCGGACCGTGAAGCCGTCCAGGTCGTCGCAGGTGAACTCGCCGTCGGCGCGGCCACGTTCGGCCAGCGTGCGGATCTGCTGGTGCCAGCTCTCGTAACGCAGGTCCTGACCGCGGGCGAACGCCGCATCGGGGTGGTGCTCACCCGCGTTCCAGTACTCGAACCACATCCGCCAGTGCCGGTCGGTGTCCTCGGTGAACAGTGCATCGATGAGCAGTCGCAGCCCCTCGGCACCGCTGGTCGCCCGGTTCGCGGCCTCGCTGAGGGCCGAGTAGTACCGCTCGATCTGCAGCACCATCGCCTCGGAGAGGATCTCCTGGACACTGCCGAAGTGGTAGGTGACCGTGCCGACGGACACCCCGGCCGCGGCCGCGACGTCCCGCACGCCGACCGCGGCGTAGCCCCGCTCGGCGATCAGCGGCACCGCGGCCTCGACGATGAGGCGGCGGCGCACCTCGGTGGGCTGACGGGTGCGGTCGGCAGCGGCGACGGCACGGCGCGGGCTCCGCTCGGCCTTCATCCCGACGTCCTCGGGGTGGTGCGGTGCCATGCGCGCTTGGCCACTGTCTCTCCGTTCGCACGTGCTTCGAGGTGACTGTCCATCACAAACTCCGCGGCCGTGGCTCGCAGTTCCGTCCGCGCGACGATCTCGGCGTCCCATCGCCGGCCTTCTTCCTGCTCGCCTGCTGCGCCGCGGGCCAGCCGGATCGTCCATGCGGAGACGGCCGAGGCGGACAGCGGGTCGTCGCTGCGGATACGGTACGTCTCCCGGGCGTTCTCCTCGTAGCGCAGCCCGTCCGGGTAGGTGCGGGATCCGCCGTAGCGGGGGTCGACCTCCAGGGTCCACTCCCCCGCCGCGACGTCGTGGGTGACGAGCCGCTCGGGACGCGGCTCGGCCGGGACGTCGTACGTCACCGGGAGCGGTGGCGCCTGTTCGGGTTCCTCGAAGCGGACCGGCGGCTCCTCCCCGGCCGCCCGGACGGGCAGCAGGAGGGTGCTGTCGGCGGGCAGCAGGGTCAGTTCCCCGCGTTCGCCGTGCGGCCACACCCACGGCCAGTAGGCGTCGGAGACGGCGAGGCGGATGCGGTGGCCGGGCGGGAAGGCGTACCCGATGGCGCTCAGCTCGAACTCGACGTCGTCGTACGTTCCCGGGCTCCACTCGACGGCCTTGTCCCGTCCGTGCCGGGCGAGCAGGTTCAGCACGCCCCGGGTGACGAGGGTGGACGAGCCGTCCGGGGCCACGTCGCACAGGCGGGCGATCACGTGGGCGCGCGGGGTGGCGCTGTCCAGGCGGAGCCGGACCTTCGGGCGGCCGAGGATCTCGACGCGCTCGGTCAGCGGTGCCGAGTCGAGGCACACCGACCGGCCGTCCTCCTCCCGCTGGTCGGGCGGCAGGTCGCTCGCGTTGCCGAAGGGGAAGAAGCGGCCGGCGTCGATGCCGGTCTGGTGCGGGGAGCGGACCAGGACGGGCGGCGTGCCGTCCGTGCCCAGCGGACGTTCCTGCCAGGTGACCCGCGGCGAGGGCCAGGCCGCGTCGCCGACCCAGCGGCCCGGCATGACGTCGTACGACGTGGCGGGCGGGACCGGGTCGTTGATCCACGCCCGCAGCAGCGGCTCCCGCATCACCCCGGTGTCGGCGCCCTTGAGGTGCTGGTCCCACCAGCGCAGGGTCTCCTGGAGGAAGCCGATGGCGGGACCGGGGGGCAGCCCGCGGTCCGGGTACTGGTGGGACCACGGGCCGATCAGTCCCCGGACGCGGTCCTGCGGCAGGTGCTCGATCAGCCGCAGCACCGTGTCGCGGTACGGGTCGTGCCAGCCGCCGACCGCGAGGACCGCCGCGTCGATCGCCCCGTAGTCCTCGCACACGCTGCCGTGCCGCCAGTAGTCGTCCCGCTGCTGATGGGCCAGCCAGGTGTGCAGGAACGGTTCGAGGGCGTCGAGGCGTTCGCGCCACATCGGCAGCCAGCGGTCCGCGCCGGCGCTCGCCGGGTCCGGCGGGCGGGCGGCGAAGGCGAGCATGGTGCCGGCCCAGGCGAGCATGTCGATGCCGAGGACGGCGCCGCCGGTGTAGTGGACGTCGTTGTCGTAGCGGTCGTCGGTGGAGCAGACCGTCACGACCGCCTTGAGGGGTTCGGGGGCGAGGGCGGCGATCTGGAGGGAGTTGAAGCCGCCCCAGGAGATCCCGAACATGCCGACCCTGCCCGTGCACCAGGGTTGCGCGGCCAGCCATTCGACGACGTCGACGCCGTCCGCCAGCTCCTGTGCGTCGTACTCGTCGCCCGGTACGCCCTCGCTGTCCCCGTGGCCACGGATGTCGACGCGGACGGAGGCGTAGCCGTGGCCCGCGTACCAGGGGTGGCGCTGGGCGTCGCGAGGCGCGGTCCAGTCGCTCTTGCGGTACGGGAGGTACTCGAGCAGCGCCGGCACCGGGTCGTGCTCGGCGTCGGCCGGGCGCCAGACGCGTGCGTGCAGCCGGGTCCGGCCGCCCTGGACGGGGATCCAGACGTCCTCGCGCACGACCTGGCGCTCGAACCGCTCGCGGTACTTCACGAGACTCCTTCGATGACGGCGGTGTCGGCGGTGTCGGTGGTGACGGCGGTGTCGGCGGGACGCCAGCGGCGTACGCGGTGACCGCCGCCGTGGTCGGTCCAGACGTCGCCCGGCTGCGCCGCGTCGGCCCAGTCGGTCACCTCCTCCACCAACGGGCGCGCGTCGGGGTCGGGTTCGAGGGCCGCCGCCATCAGCTCACGGGTGTAGGGGTGGGCGGGGTCGGCGAAGACGGCCTCGGTTGGGCCCTCCTCGACCACCACACCGTGGCGCAGGACGAGCACACGGTCGGCGATGCCCCGTACGACGGCCAGGTCGTGGCTGATGAACAGGCAGGCCAACTGCCGTTCCCTGCGCAGGTCGTCGAGGAGTCGCAGTACCTCGGCCTGTACCGAGACGTCCAGGGCGGTGGTGATCTCGTCGGCGATCAGCACGTCCGGCTCGCTGGCCAGCGCCCGTGCGATGCCGATGCGCTGGCGCTGGCCGCCGGAGAGCTGTGCGGGCAGCCGGTCGGCGAGCGCCGGGTCGAGCCGTACGTCCCGCACCAGGTCGAGGGCCCGTGCCTGGGCCGATCGGCGGTCGGGGGCGGTGCCGAAGAAACGCAAGGGGCGGCGGATCGCGTCGCCGACCGTGCGGCGCGGGTTGAGCGAGGTGTCGGCGTTCTGGAACACCAGTTGCACCAGGCGCCGCAGCGCCGCGGGACGGCGGCGGGCGGGCCGGGCCAGATCGCCGGAGCCGTGGGTCATCGTGCCGCCCGAGGGGGCGCGCAGCCCGGCGAGGGACCAGGCGAGGGTGGATTTCCCGCTGCCCGACTCCCCCACCAGGGCGACGATCTCGCCCCGGCGGACGTCGAAGGTAACGCCGTGCACGGCGCGGGCCGACCCGTAGTCGACGGTGACGTCCTGCGCGGAGACAGCCACGGGAGCGTCCGCGTCCACCACGGCACGCGCCCGCACCTCCCGCTCGCCGCTGTCCCCCACGAGCGCGAGCCCGCCGTCCGTCAGCCGTGGCACACTCGCCAACAGCCGCTTTGTGTAGGGCTGTTCGGCCCTGGCGAAGAGCGCCCGGGTGGGCGCGGACTCCACGACCCGGCCCGAGCGCAGCACGCTCACCTCGTCGGCCATGCGGGCGACGACCCCGAGATCGTGGCTCACCAGCACGGCGGCCAGTGCGAGTTCGTCGCGCAGGGCCGCGACGAGGTCGAGGATGCCGCGCTGGGTGACGACGTCGAGGCCGGTCGTGGGCTCGTCCAGGACGAGGACCTTGGGGCGGGCGGCGAGGGCCATGGCGATGGCGACGCGCTGCTGCTGGCCGCCGGAGAGTTCGTGCGGGTAGCGGCGCACGAGGTCGGCGGGGCGCGGCAGCCGGACCTGCTCCAGCAGGTCGAGCACCGGGACGTCGCCGCCGGCCTCGGCGATCTGCCGGCCGACGCGCATGGACGGGGTGAGCGCGTGGCCGGCGTTCTGCCCGACCATGGCCACGGTCCCGCCACGCAGTCGCCGCAACTCCCGGGCCGGCAGGGCGAAGACGTCGTGACCCGCCACCCGCACGACCCCGCCGTCCAGGCGCGAGCCGTGCCGCAGGTGACCGAGCAGGGTGGCGGCGACGGTCGACTTGCCGCTGCCGGACTCGCCGACGAGGGCGAGCGTGCGTCCCTCGGCGAGTTCGAAGGACACGTCGTGCACGACCGGTACGTCGCGCCCGCCCGAACGGTAGGAGACGGAAAGGGAGTCGACGCGGACGACGGGGGTCGTCGGGTTCCCTCCCGGTGTCGCGGCCATCGCGGGTCCTCCCTGGGGCGAGGTCATCAGGAGCCCTCCCTGATCCGGTCCACGCCCCAGGCCTTGGACAGGCCGTCGGCCGCGAGGTTGAGCCCGACCACGAGCGTGGCCAGGGCGATGATCGGCGCGAGGCTCGCCATCGGGACGACGGTGATGGCGGTGCGGTTCTCGGCGACCATGAGCCCCCAGTCGGGGGTCGGCGGGTCGGCGCCGAAGCCGAGGAAGGACAGCGAGGAGATCAGCAGCACGACCCAGGAGGCCCGCATCGCGAACTCCACGCACACCACGTCGACGATGTTGGGCAGGACCTCCCGCCACAGGACCGACCAGGTGCCCTCGCCGCGGGCGCGGGCCGCGGTGACGTAGTCGGCGGGCACGACGGCGAGCGCCGCGCCGCGCACCACGCGGACGACCTGGGGCACGAAGACGACGGCGACGGCGCAGACGATGACCGCCGATCCCGTGCCGAGCGCGGTCACGACCACGAGCAGCGCGAGGACGGCCGGTACCGAGAGCACCGCGTCGAACACCCGGCCCAGTACGTCATCGAACCAGCCTCCCCGCAGCGCCGCCGCGCAGCCGATCACCGTGCCGAGGGCGATCGTCAGGACGGTGGAGACGACGGACACGCCGAGCGCGTACCGGCCGCCGTACAGCACCCGGGTGAGGACGTCCCGGCCGTACTGGTCGGTGCCCGCCCAGTGCTCCCAGCTCGATCCGAGGAGCGCGTGCGAGGGGTCGTTGGCTATCGGGTCGTACGACGTGAGCAGCGGGGCGAGCAGGGCGAGCAGCACGTGGACGCCGACGACGGCGAGGCCGACGAGCGCGATGCGCGAGGAGCGCAGGGTGCGCCAGGCGCGGGCGGTTCGGGCCCGGACGGCCGCGGGTGCGGCGGGCGCGGGCGGGACGGTGTCGAGGGTGGTCATCGGGTCCTCCGGCGCGTACGGAGCTTGGGGTTGAGGGCCATGGCGCCGAGGTCGGCGGCAAGGTTGCAGACGACGTAGACGACGGCGCTGATCAGTGCGACGGCCTGGACCACGGGCAGGTCGCGGTTCTGCACGGAGGTGAGCATCAGCTTGCCGATGCCCGGGTAGTTGAAGACGTTCTCGACGACGGCGACGCCGCCGACGAGCCAGGCCACGTTCAGGGCGATCACGTGCAGGGTGGGCAGCAGGGCGCCGGGCAGTGCGTGGCGGGTGACGACGCGCCAGGTGGACAGGCCCTTGAGGCGGGCGGTGGTGACGTACTCGCTCGCCATCACGTCGATGACGGAGGTGCGGGCCATGCGAACGATGTAGGCGGCCATGACGATGGCGAGCGCGAGTGCGGGAAGCCAGACGGCGGGGAGCAGTTGGCCGACGCTCGCGTCGGGGCCGTAGAGCACGACGGCGGGGAACCACGGCAGCGCGACCGAGAAGCACAGCACCAGCACGGTGGCGACCACGAACTCGGGGACACTCATGCCGACGAGGCTGACGGTGGAGATCAGGTGGTCGGCCCAGCGGTCGCGGTACAGGCCGGCGAGGATGCCCAGCACCAGGGACCCGGTCACCGCGAGCAGGATGGTGACGCCGGCGATGAGCGCGGAGTTGGCGAGGTACTGCGCCACCTCACCGCCCACGGGCTTCCCGGAGACCAGCGAGGTGCCGAAGTCCCCGTGCAGGGCGCCCTTGATCCAGTCGGCGTAGCGTTCCCAGGCGGGCTCGTCGAGTCCCAGCTGCTTGCGGAGCGCGGCGACGGCGTCGGGCGTGGCGTCCTTGCCGAGGATCTGGGTGGCCACGTCCCCGGGCAGGGCCTGGAGGGCAAGGAAGACCAGCACGGAGGACAGCAACAGGGTGCCGAGGGCCGCCGCTATGCGGCGGGCGACGAACGCGAGCATGCTCAGGCCCCCTTCAGGCCGATGCCGAGGTAGTCGAACTCGAAGCCGTGCTCGGCGTATCCGCGTACCTTGCGGGAGATCCCCACGAGCCGGTCGGCGAACATCGGGGTCATCGCCCCGCCCTTCTCGATCACCATGGTCTGTGCCTCGCCGTAGAGTTCGCGGCGCCGGGTGGCGTCGGTCTCGGCCCGGGCGCGGTCGAGGACCGCGTCGAAGTCCTTGTCGGACCAGGCGGTCTCGTTGTATGAGGAGCCGCTGCGGAAGATCTGGGTGAAGAGCTGGTCGACGGGCCGACCCGTGTACCAGTAGGTCGCCATCAGCGGTTTCTTCATCCAGATCTGCGTGTAGTACGAGTCCGCCGCGGCCGTCTTGACCCGGATGCGGATGCCGGCCCGCCTGGCCGACTCCTGGTAGGCGAGCGCCATGGGCGTGAGCAGCGGGTCGTAGGCGGAGGTGTAGAGGTCGACGGCCAGCCCCTCCTGCCCCGCCTGCTTGAGCAGGTGCCGGGCCTTGTCGGGGTCGTGCGCGGGGTGCGCGGAGACGTGCAGCGGGTCGTCCGGCGGCACGGGGTTGTCCCAGCCGGCCGTGCCGGCGCCCTGGAGGGCGACCTTCACCACGTGCTCGGGGTCGTAGGCGAGCTTCATCGCCTGCCGTACGCGTACGTCGGTGAAGGGCTTGTCGATGGTGAGCATCGGGAGCACGTACCACTGGGCGTTCTTCACCCGGGCGACGGTGGCGCGGTCCGAGGCGGCGACCACCCGGGCCGTCGCGAAGTCGAGGTTGGTCTGCGACAGCAGGTCGACCTGGCCGGCCAGCAGGGCGTTGGCGCGGGCGGACATGTCGGCCACGGAGTAGAAGGAGATCGCGTCGAGCACGGGACGCCCGGCCCAGTGGTCGGCGTGGGCGGTGACGCGGCCGGGACCGGCGGGTGCGAACGACTCCAGCTTGAAGGGGCCGGTGCCGATGCCGGTACGGCCGACGGACTTCGCGCTGCCGTCCGGGATGACGTAGCAGTTGTAGTGCGTGAGGAGGCTGGGGAACTCGGCGTTCGGGGACTTGAGCGGGACGACGAGCGTGTGGGCGTCGGGGGTGCGCAGGGTCTTCGGGTCGACGAGCGGGGCGAGGACGGCCGCCTGGGGGGAGCCGGTCGCCTTGTCGAGGATGTGACGCAGGGTGTAGGCGGCGTCGGCCGAGGTGAACGCGCGGCCGTCGTGGAAGGTGACGCCCTTGCGCAGGCGGAATGTCCAGGTGCGGGCCTTGCTGTCCGTCTCCCAGGACTCCGCGAGATCTGGGGCGAGTTTGCCGTCGCTGCCGACGCGGACGAGGCGGTTGTAGAGGGCGCCGAGGTATTCGTACGCCGACAGGGAGCTCGCCGGGTCGAGGGTCTCGGCGTCCGACGCGGGCGGGCGGGCGATCCGGAGAGTGCCGCCGCGGTCGGGCGTGCCCTTCGGCGCCGCCGCGGGCAGCACCGTGCCGGACGCCGCGCCCGAGCATCCGGACAGCAGCCAGGACGCACCGAGACAGGCAGTGCCGGCGGCCAGGAACGACCGCCGTCCTGGATGGTGGGTGTCGGGCATGGGCCGACCGTCCTTCCCCTATTCGTTCAGCGGAACGATTGAGTGGAGTGCCTGAACGATAGCCAGGGGACGAATTCACGCCAACCCTCGGGCGCGGAAAATTAACCGCGGAAACGGACCCGTAACCGGGCCGGGTTGGGACGCGACGCCGGGATTGCGGAGCCGCCGGAACCGGGGGCGGAGCCGCCGGAACCCGGGAAGGCGGAGCCGCCGGAACCCGGGCGGCAGGGCGACGGGCAGAGCTCGGAGGGCGCGGCGGCCGGACGGGTAGCGAGTCCGCGCGGCCGGCTGTCCTTGCGCCATGACCAGCAGCGGGAGGGCCTGCGACTCCTCAGGGCAGTCCGTGGACCGTGCGTGTCGATCCTCCAGTCGCTGTCCCGGCAGAGCGACCTGTCGCTGCTGAGCCGGCCGGTCTACCGGGAGTTGGCCGCCGTGGTCGGCGAGACGGTGAACCTCGCGATGCACGACGGGCTCGAAGTGATCACCATCGACCAGGAACTGCCGAACTGGCAGCTCACGCCAGCCACCTCTCGGCTGGCGCAACGCTTCACCATCAGGTCGCCGAACGCCTCCTGGTAGCCCCGGGAGTTCGTCGGCAGACCCACACGAGCAGGCCTCCGGGCACCCAGTGGGCCGGTCCGATGGCCGAGAAGAGGAAGTCCCTGCGGGCCGAGGCTGAGGATTCAGGAAAGGAGATCCTCAGCCTTGGGCCGATCACCGCGACACAGATTCTGGTCGGCTGCCGCCGAAGGCGGTGCTCAGCCCGCCTGTCCCTGCTCCCTGCCGGTTGCCGCCGGAACTACCCGGCACTTCGTTCCGGTCTGCACCCAGGACAGGTCTGTGCCCTCGAGTTCGACGAGCACGCTCCAGCCGGAGGGCAGCTCGGTGAACTCTCCGTACGGCGGCCGGTACATCCGTACCACCCGGGCCGGGGAAGTCCGGTCACCCGGGGGGCTGTCGACCGGGAGCCCGTCGCAGTTCGGCGTTCTCGGCCCTCAGCCGCTTGACCTCCGCGGCCTCCGGCGTCGCCCACGCCGCGCTCGGCGGGGCGCTGAAGGTCTCAGCAACGCCGAAACCGCCGCCCGCCTCGTGATCTCCGAACACACCGTCGAAAGGCACGTCAGCCGACTGCCGGCCAAGACCAGTTGCCGCTACCGCGCGGTCCTGGCCCGCCACGTCACAAGCTGACACAAGCGGCAAGCACAGCTTCACCCGAGAAACGATCCTCGGCTCGAGCACGTAGGCGGGATCCGGTGGGCCGCAGCCAGCTCGGCAACCGGCCACGGCACCACCCACAGCCGGGACGCCAAGCCGAAGAAACTCGTCCCAGCACACATGATGTGATTGCCGGATCGCCATACCAGCACGCGGAGCCAAGCTGGTGATCACCCATGCAGCCGGTCCAGCGCCCCTCGGCTGGTCCACCCCGACCGCGTCAGTTTCACGAGATCAGCCGGCAGGCGTACTACACCTGGCACCGCGGCTACCAAGCCGAGGGCGTACGAGGCTGGGGCAGCGACCGTCCCCCGCGTACCGGAAGGCCGTTTCCTGGCACCGCTGGTGGGCGGTTCCGCGGTCCACAGCGGCCGAAGCTCGGCATCTCCCACCTGTGCGACCTGCGTCTTGGCCGAGATCAGCGTTGGCTGGCAGGCTTGCTCGGAAGTTCAGTGCGACTGCCCCGGCAGGAGTAGACGATCTCCACCGAACCGCCGGGGAGGGCACGCTCGCGCTGGAAGGTCAGCCCGGTGTCGGGACTGAGCATGGGTGTCAGTTGCATCCCACCGCCGAACAGCAGCGGCAGTACGACCAGTTCGAGGGTGTCGAGTGCGCCAAGGGCGTGGAACGCCCCGATCGTCTGCGGGCCCCCGATGAGGTGGACGTCGCCACCCCGGTTGGCCGAGCGGAGCTTCTCCAGCAGTCGCACCGGGTCACCGTCGGTGGTGACGTGGTCGGGGGTGCCGTCCGGACGGTGTGAGCCGAGTACGAACACGTCGAGGTCCGGCCATGGCCAGCGGTTGTTGGTCAGCGCGGGTTCGAATGTGGTGCGGCCCATCAGCGCCGCCTCGCAGCCTTCGAGGAACTCCCGGATACCGTGGCTTTCGCCGGAGACGAACGCGGGGTCGGCAGTCAGGGCGGGCCACCCGTTCGGTGTGGTCACGTAGCCATCGGCACTCATACTCATACGGGCGCGGATCTGCATGTTTTCTCCTTGGGGCGGCCGGCGGCCGGCGATGCAGTGGGCAACCCGAACCGCTCGTCGACGCATGGACAGCACTTGTCGATCAAAGAGCCGCGACCTCTCCGAATCCTGCTTCGCGGGTCGCGCCTCTACTCAAGCGTCGAACGGGAGGCCCACCGATCGACACGCCGCCGAGGAATCCTTTCCCATGACGAGGTCATGGACCCGCGGCCGCGGCGCCCGGCCGCATCTCCCGCTCGCGGATCCCGACCCCCGCCCGGCCAGGATCCGGTTGTGACCGCGCACCCCTGACGAGTACGGACGTTGACGAACCGGCACTACACAGTCCGGACGCTGCCGGGCACTGCCGGTGAAGAGGTGAGCGCTGCGCAGGTCAGATACGGGTACATCCCCGAAGGAAGCGAGGGCTTGCGCTGCCGGTGCGGGCGCTGGGAGCAGGCAGCGGGCGCTGCCTGCTCCCCTGCCGGTCAGGGCTGGATGTTCTCCAGGTCCTCCAGCAGGCTGGGGTGCTTCGGCTCCCAGCCGAGCGCCTGCCGGGTGTGGGTGCTGGACGAGGGCTGGTCGCTCGCGAAGATCGGGCCGAGAGGGCCGTAGGTCTCCGCCGGTACCGACTCGACCGGCAGGCCCAGGCGGCGGCCGATGACCGCGGCGATGTCGCGCACCGTGTCCCCCTCGTCGGCCACGGCGTGCCAGGAGGTACCGGCTTCCGCCTGCTCCAGGGCGAGCCGGAAGAGGACTGCCGCGTCGAGCGCGTGCACGGCCGGCCAGCGCTGTGCACCGTCGCCTGGGTAGCCGGACACTCCGGTCCGGCGTGCGATGTCGGTCAGCAGGCCGGCGAACCCGCCCCTGCCCTGGTTGTGAACCGTGCGCGGCAGGCGTACGGCCGTGCTCCGGACCCCGCGCGAGGCCAGGCCCAGGACCGCCGTGACCGTGCGACCGCGACCACCGACCGGCCCGTCGGTCGGTAGCGGGTCCACCTCGGTGGAGACGCGGCCGTCCACCCAGGGCGTACCCGAGGCAGTGACGAAGGGGCGGTCGCTGCCGACGAGTTCCTCGCCGACGGTCGCGAGTGCGGCACTCTCCTCGGCGACCGCCTTCGCGAGGGTGTCGGGGCTGCTGAAGGCGTGGTCGAACGCGAGGTGGATCACCCCGTCGGCCCGAGCGACGCCGGCGCGCAGGGCGTCCAGGTCGGCGAGAGCCCCCCGGAGCGGCTCGGCGCCGGTCGCCTCGACGGCCTGCGCGGAGGCGTCGGAGCGGGCGAGTGCGAGGACGGCGTGGCCGTTGCCGAGCAGTTCGGCGACGACGGCGGAACCGATCAGACCGGTGCCGCCTGTGACAAAGACGCGCATGGAAAACTCCCCCACATGTGATGGGACTCTTGTCCCATCACTTTAGCCCAGTGATGGGACAAGAGTCTCGTCACCTATGATGGTGCCCATGGGTAGATGGGAACCAGGCGCACGCGAACGCCTCGTCGTGGCTGCCGTCGACCTGTTCACCGAGCAGGGCTACGACGCCACGACGGTCGCACAGATCGCCGAGCGCGCCGGAGTCACGAAAAGCACCTTCTTCCGGCACTTCCCCGACAAGCGCGAGCTGCTGGTGGCCGGACAGGAGACGCTGAGCCGACTGCTGACCGAGGGGATCGCCGAGGCGCCCGGTGACGCCAGCCCGCTCGAGGCGGTCGCCGCCGGTCTCGAGCGCGCCTCGAGCGCGATGGGTCCCACGAATCGCGAGCTCGCCCCTCGCCTAAAGGCGGCCGTCGCCGCCAGCGCCGAACTTCAGGAGCGTGACACCCTCAAGAGTGTCAGCCTCGCAGCCGCGATGACGACCGCTCTGGTCGCCCGAGGCGTACCCGATCCGACCGCCGCTCTAGCGGGCGAGCTGGGCGTCCTCGCCTTCAAACGGGGGTTCGCCCAATGGTCCGAGGGCGACCGTGACGGCAAGGACGAGCTCGCCGGGTACACCCTGGCGGCCCTGGACGAGCTGCGTGCGGCGAGCGCCTCGCTGGGCTGACCGGCAACCTCACCCGCAGTTCCCGTGAAAGCGCAGGTCAGCAGCGGAAGACACCACCCGTCCTTCGGTGTCCGTACCCTCGCGATCAATGCGCTCGGGGACGTAGGGACATTGGTCGGCTGTCTTGCGATGATCGACGGTTCGGCCGATTCACGCCTGGAACTCAGTGAGATCGATGGCGTGAACGCACAGAGGGTAGCCGTACACCGGGTGTACCGTCTCCCGCTCGGGCACCATGCCGAGCTTGCGGATGACATTCTCGGAGGCGTTGTCCCCCACCCGGTTGATGCTGATGACGCGGTCCAGGCCGCGGTCCTGAAGCGCGAACTCCAGCGTGGCGTGCGCTGCTTCGGACGCGTATCCCTGGCCCCAGAACTGTGAGCCGAGCCGCCAGCTGATCGCCACGGCGGGCATCACCTCCGGCAGGAACTCGGGCACGGACAGTCCCGTGAAGCCGATCAGTTCGCCCGAGGCCAGCAACTCGACGGCGAAGAGCCCGAAGCCCTCCTCGTCCCACTCCTCCTCCCATCGCTCGATGGCCTCGGCCGTGTGGTCCAGGTCGCGCACCGAGCCGTCGTCGATCCAGCGCATAACCCGTGGGTCCGCGTTGATGTCCGCCATCGGCACGAGGTCGTCGTCGTGCCAGCTACGGAGGAGGAGACGGGGTGTGCGGATCTCGGTCATGCGCCCATCCTGCCGAAGGCAAACGCCTCATCGCTAATCCGGCGCTCGCCCGCGCCGCCGCTCCGGAACCACAAGGCGTCAAGCAGCCTGCACCGCACACCGTAACGCGGAAACACCGGGCCGATGGCTGGGCACACGACGTGCCACTTCGGCAGCGCGATCGAGGGGTAAGACCGATTCGGCGGCAGCCTGCCGCACGCCAACATCATTCACGGAACTGAGGACAGAGCCTTGAATCCGCCACTTCACGCTACGCCCGGCCCCGGAAAGATTCCCGACGGCGGACGATGCAGCGTGGCGCGACTTGATCGGGCCCCGGCGGGAGGTCAGCCGTTTGTAGCGAGCCTGCAGGAGGCTGCCCTGGTGCGCGCCGCCCCGAACAGCGCTCCCTTCAGATACGGATTGCCGGGCCGCACTCGGGTGCTCCGGACGTGTCCGGCCGACTCTTGGTGTCCTGGACACAGCCCGGCCCAGGACACCAGATGTCCCGCCGAGGGGAACCGGGCCATGTCGCCCCGGTCTCGGCCACGATCACCTCGGCCGCCGCCCGGTTGATCCCGGGGATGATGTCCAGCAAGCCCCAGACGACAGCCGAACGTCACCTTCACGAGGCCGGGCTGAACGGGTGACGGGACCAGGCCGCTCACACCTCCAAGATCATCCCATGGCCCGTCTGGAGCGTATCTGGGTCACACCCCTGGAGCTGGCCGACTGCGGGCGGAAGCGTCTCGGGCACCCGCTCACCGTAAGAGCGCCGAGCCCAGCGAAGCTGGAGGACTCACTCATCGACTCCGTGATCATCCCGTGGCAGGTTTCTGCCGTATCTGGGTCACGCCCTTCGAAGGCTCCGAGAAGGCTGGGCGACCCATCGGGAGAGATCTTCAGAAACGAAGCGAAGGTTTTTTGACCGCTCCCCGGATCGGCAGCGGTGTGCGGTGCCTTGACAGCAGGTCTCGCGCGCCGGACGGCAGATTCTGGGAGTCCGCGCGAAATCCCGTTGCTCAATGGTCAAGAATCGTTGACCATTGCTCGCATGCCTACCGATGATCTTCCCGAGACGTTTCACGTCACCACTGACGAGCAGCTGCGCGCCGTCTCCAATCTCACGCGCCACCGGATCATGGCCGTGCTCCGCTTCGAGCCCGCGACGATCACGCAGATCGCCGAGCGGGTGGGCCTTGCGAAGGGGAGTTCCAGCTATCACGTACGGCTGCTGGAGCGGGCCGGCCTGGTGAAGGTGGTACGGACGCGGAAGGTGCGGGGTGTCACCGAGCGGTACTACGCGATGGCCGCGCGGGCGATCGTGCTGCCGGATCCGGGCGAGGGAGGGCCGGATGTGCTGATGCGCCATGCGGTGGCGGACCTGGAGGCGTCGCCGGTGGATGAGCGGCACGTACGGATGGCGCATCTGCGGCTCACCGGGGAGCAGTTCGCGCAGCTGGGTGCGCGGTTGCAGGCTCTGGCGGACGAGTACCAGGAGCTGTCCGATCCGTCGCTGCCGGACGCGTCACTCGTCTTCGCACTGTTCCACCCGGCACCGCGCGAGCAGGCCGAGGGGGGCGCCAAGTGACCTCAGACGTTCGGAAGTTGCCGACCGGGTTCGGACGGCTGTGGACTGCGCAGACGGTGTCCTCGCTCGGTGACGGGGTGTCGCATGCCGCGCTGCCGCTGCTCGCGTTGACGTTGACGCGGGATCCGATGGCGCTCGCCGTCGTCACGGCCGCCGGGACGCTGCCGTGGCTGCTCTTCGGGGTGCTCGGCGGTGCGCTGGTGGACCGCTGGGACCGCCGGCGCACGATGTGGGTCATGGACGCGGCGCGTGCGGTGCTGCTCGCGATACCGACGGCAGCGGCCGCGCTCGACGTGCTGAGCATTCCGCTGCTCGCGGCCGTGGCCTTCCTGCTCGGCCTCGGCGGACTCTTCTTCGACACGGCCGCCACGGCCTATCTGCCGGATCTACTCGGCCGCGACGCCGCACTCTTGGAGCGCGCCAACTCTCGCTTGCGCGGCGCCCAGACCGCCATGTCCGGCTTCGCGGGGCCACCTGCGGGCAGTGCGCTGCTCGCGCTCGGGCGGGCGGTTCCGCTGCTCGCCGACGCGGTGTCGTTCATGCTCTCCGCACTGCTCGTACGGTTGCTGCCCGCCATGCCCCGGCCCGTGCCGGAGGTCCGCGAGTCGCTGCTTCGGCAGGCGCGGGCCGGGGCCTCGTACGTCTTCCGGGACCGGTTGCTGCTCGGGCTCGCGCTCCGCCCGGCGGTCGGGAACGTCGCCTTCCTCGCCGTGGAGACCGTCCTCGCCCTCTTCGCGCACGACCGCCTCGGCATCGACACCTACGGCTTCGGCCTGCTCCTCACGGCGGAGGCCACCGGCGGCCTGCTCGGTGCAGGCATCGCCTCCTACCTTGGCCGACGACTCGGCACCGGCACCGCACTGACCTGCACAGCCGCAGTCGAAGGGCTTGCCATCCTGGGCTTGGCCGCCGCCCCGAACCCGTACGTGGCCGGGCTGGCGCTCGCCGTCTGCGGGGCCGGCATGGGCGCCACAATGGTGCTCGGGCCCTCCCTCCGGCAGGCGATCGTCCCGGCCCGCCTCATGGGCCGGGTCGCCTCCACCTCCCGCATGCTGGCCATGTGCGCCGCCCCCATCGGGGCCTTCCTCGGCGGCTGGCTGGCCACCACCTACGACATCCGCACCCCGCTCTACGCCGCCGCCGTCCTCCTCCTGGCGATGACGGCCGTCACGACATCCATGACCAGCAACCGCCGGGTCGAAGCGGCGCTGCGTGCCGCCGCTCCGGCCGACGGTCCAGATCACCCGGCATCCACGGATCCCGCCCAGAAGGGTGCACCCGACCTGTTGTGACGCCTGCCGCGAAGGCGTCACAACACGTCGGGTGCCAGGCTCCCGCGGGGCGCAACGAGTGGCCAGGTCACTCGGGTGTGCTGGCCGTCAATCCTCGTCGTCCTCGGCGGCGTCCGGGTCCCGGAAGGGGCGCGGGCCCTGGCCGGGGCCGCTGGCTTTGATGTTGAACAGGTAGCGGCCCAGGAAGTTGATGTGCAGGTCCTTGAACGGGGAGATCCGGGCGACGTCTTCGTCCTTGATGTCGTGACCCTCGGCACGGAGCCGGGCAACGGCGGCGTCCAGGTAGCGGGTGTTCCACAGGACCACGGCGTTGAGGACCAGGCCGAGAGCGGCGAGCTGGTCTTCCTGGCCTTCGCGGTACGCCTGTCGGATCTGGCCGCGGCCGCCGTGGCAGATCGCGCGGACGCGTCGGTGGCGGGATTCCTGCACGGTGAGCTGCCGGTTCATCAGGCGCCGGCAGGTGTCATCGACCGGGTCGACCAGGGCGAGCAGGTGCATGGTCTTGTCGATGCGCCCGTACTCGGCGAACGCGGCCCCCAGCGGGGTCGGGTGCCCTTCGCGGCCGAACATCCGCAGCAGGTCGTAGGCCCCGACCTGGTTGGTGATGAGCGACCCGGCCACCCGGAGCATGTCCGGCCAGTGCGTGGCGATCTTCTTCAGGTTGACCTTGTTGCACGCCACGTCCTCCAGCCGCCCATATCCGTCGGCCGGCTCCTCGCCGTCGGGCAGGTCGGCCCGCGAGAACCGCTGGTCGGCCAGGTCGCGGAAGCGTGGGACGAAGCGGAAGCCGAGCATCTTGTACAGGCCGAAGGCCACGTCGGAGTACGAGGCGTTGTCGGTCGCCACCATCTCCGGGCGCACTCCGCCGTCGAGGTTCAGCAGGGTGTCCAGGCTCTGGCCAGGGGCGTCAAGGCGGCCGAGGCCGTGGCCCCGACCCGCCCCCACCCAGGAGTGGAGTCCCGGGCCGCGAACATGGCCCAGGGCCCCCTGGCCGCCGTCATGGACCGCACGAAAGACGCCGTGCGCAAAGCCATGAGCAAAGACTGACACCTCCGGCAGCGGGGCGGTGGCCACCGCCCCGCTGCCGGGAGCTGCTGGCCGACCACTGCGCCGAGCCGGCTGGGCGCGCGTTGGTCCGCCGCACTCGATGGGCGGCAGAAGCCGAAGGACGCGAGTCGTCCCTACGACAGCCGGTCCCGGGGCGGCTGTCTGCTGCGGGCCCTCCGCGGAGGGCTTTCACCCCAGCAGTGCACAGACGGTCTGCGCGCCGCTGCCGTGCGGACAGGTGGAGGCCTGGCCGCTCATCGCGCGGGCCGGTGGCCGGGCTCTGAGGTGTCCGCGCGCTGGAAGGTGCCGTAGAGCAGCCAGAGGGCCGGGACCAGCAGGACGGCCCCGCAGGCCAAGGAGATCAGGCAAGCGGAGAGCACA
The DNA here is from genome assembly GCF_053611185.1 of Streptomyces sp. NPDC054834. Classification (NCBI taxonomy): domain Bacteria; kingdom Bacillati; phylum Actinomycetota; class Actinomycetes; order Kitasatosporales; family Streptomycetaceae; genus Streptomyces; species Streptomyces sp. NPDC054834. The sequence continues at coordinate 63,961 of NZ_JBSGZV010000039.1, forward strand.
GCCGGCTGGGAGGCTGCCTGGGTGACCGTGAGGCTCCCTACGAGCATGGCCGGGTACTGGGCGGCGCCCCAGGACCACAGGATCGCGGCGACCGCCAGCGCGGCCGCCGCACGCGCCGCGAGGTAGTGGCGCGTCATCAGCAGTCCGAGGCCCGTCACACCGCTGACCGCGCTGAGCACCACCAAGGGCAGCGCCCGGTGCGTGAGGCCGTGGAACAGTTCCGGAGCGTCGGCATGCAGCACCGCCGTACCGGCCAGCGCGACGACTCCGCTCGCGACACCGGTGACGACGGCCCGCCGGGCAAAGCTTTGGGCCAGCTCCGCATCGTTCTCGCGGGCCGTGTCCGCGCACAGATAGACAGCGGCCAGATGTGCGCAGGTCAGGACCGCAAGGACGCCGCCCAGCACCGACGTCGGGTTGAGCCAGCTAGTCAGCACATTCCCCTCGGCCAACCCGGCCGGCACTCGCCCGGACGCCACCCCACCCGCGACGGCACCCAGGAAGAACGGCGTGACCAACGAGGAGACGGCGAAAAACGCGCCGAACAGCCGCTGCTGCCACAGCTCGGTGCTGGCCTTGCGGAAGGCGAAAGCGGCGCCACGGGCGATGATGCCCAACGCCGCGAGAGTCAGCGGCACGTAGAGCGTGGACATCACGGCCGCGAAGACTGGTGAGAAGCAGGCCCACAGCATCACGATTACGAAGATGAGCCAGACGTGGTTCGCCTCCCAGATCGGACCGATGACGTGCTCGATGACCCGCCGCTGCCGCGCGCCCCGGCTGGCGCTCCCAGCGAGCAGGTCCCAGACCCCAGCGCCGAAGTCGGCACCCGCGAACAGGGCATAACAGGTCAGTCCGACCCACAGGACAGCCAGGGCGGTATCGATGAGCACAAGACCTCCAAGCGCATCGCAGAAGGCGGGGGTGGGGACGGGGGCGGATCAGACCACGGGATAGTCCCGCACGTCCGCCTCCTGGGGCGCGACCGGGACGGCCGTCCCGCGGACGAGGCGGCGCAGTACGTACACCGTCGCCACGGTCATCGCCGCGTACACCACGAGGACCAGCCACAGGCCGGTCATCAGTCCGGGCGCCGGGTTCACCGCGTCCCGCACACTCATCACCCCGTACACGATCCACGGCTGCCGGCCCAGCTCGGTGACGCTCCAACCGCTCTCCAGTGCCACCACGGACGCCGGACCGGCGAGCGCGGCCAGGGCGAGCAGCAGCCGGATGCCGCGCCGGTCGAGCAGGCCGCCACCGCTGCGCCGGGTGCGCCACCAGGCGAGGAGCAGCCAGACGCCGAGCGCGAGGAGGAAGAAGCCGATGGCGACCATGAGGTCGAAGGCCCAGTGCACCCCGGTGACCGCCGGCCACTGGCTGCGGGGCACCTGATCCAGTCCCTTGACCACCGTGTCCGTCCGGTATCCGACCAGCAGAGAGAGCCCGTCGGGCACCCGCAGGCCGTACTTCAGGCCTTTCTCGCCCGCGACGCCGCCGATGGTCAGGGGAATGTGCGAGCCGGTGCGGTAGACGCCCTCGATGGCGGCGAGCTTGACCGGCTGGTAGTCGGACAGGAAGCGGGCGGCCCAGTCGCCCACCACGATCTGGAAGGGCGTCGCCACCGCGCCGACGGTGAAGGGGATGGCGAAGCCTGCCCGGTGGTAGGCGTCACGGCGCCCCCGCAGCAGGGCGACCGCGTACACGGACGCGGTCAGGAACGAGGCCACCATGAAGGCCGCGAGGATCATGTGCACGGTCTGCGGCGGACTCGCCGGATTGAGCATCGCCGCCCAGGGGTCGACGCGCACGACCTTGCCGCCGCGCAGGGTGAAGCCACGGGGCTGGTTCATCCAGGCGTTCGCGCACACGACGAAGAACGCTGAGGCGGTGCCAGCGACCACGATGGGAATACCGGTGAGCAGATGCCTGCGCGGCGAAAGCCGGTCCCAGGCGTAGAGGTAGATGCCGAGGAAGATCGCCTCGATGAAGAAGGCGATGCCTTCCAGTGCGAAGGGCAGCCCGATGACCTGCCCGAACCTGCCCATCAAGCCGGGCCAGAGCAATCCCATCTCGAAGCTGAGAATGGTGCCGGACACCGCACCCACAGCGAACAGCAGACCCATCGCGCGTGCCCAGCGCCGCGCGAGCAACTTCAGTGCGGGGTCGTTACGGCGGACACCCAGCCACTCCGCGAGAAGGGTGAGGGCCGGCAGCCCGACACCCAGGCAGGCGACGACGATGTGCCACGCCAGAGAGAAACCCATCTGAGCGCGGGCGGCGGGCAGGTCCCCCTGGGTGGCGGCCCCTGCGGAAACCAGAACGGGCCAGGACCCGAGGGCTGCGGTGACTGCAGGCACAGGCATGCTCCCGCATCTTCTGGAACAGTGTCGCGCCACGTGGGAGCGGCGCGCGGTCACTGCCGAGGTAACCCCCCGGCGGCACTGGCAAACCAGGCGGAGCGGGGCGCGCTGGAACCTGATCAATCCGACGGGTCGCCGTTGGCTCGCCGCCGCAGACCTACGGCGCGGTCGGCACACTCACGTCGACGCCTCCGCGCTGCCACCACCACGAGGCGCCGCTGCCCGGACTGTCACCGGGCCCCTGGTGAACGGCCCAGAGAGCGAAGGCCGCGGTGGCAGCGGCGAAGAGCGGCAGAAAGACGGCGGACAGCGCCAGCCGCAAGCCGAGGACGCTGCGTGCGGTCGCGGGCTCGGTACCGCTGCGCACCCAGCGGCGGCCGGTCGCCCGGAACGGGAATGGGGATAGAAGGGACGCGTCCTGCATCGTCCGCCATTTGATCCGTTGTCGACGAGGTAGCGAACAGCGTCGATCATCTGCCGGTGGCAGTACCCCTCCGGCCGACCGCCCCGACCCGCCAGCCATCCCGGAACCGGCAGCAGATCCCGCACCGACGCCCACTCGGCATCGCTCATGTCCGAGCCGTACCGGGACCGGCGCTCCGGCCGGTCCGCCGCGTTCCCGAACCTGTGGGCGAGACAGTGACAGCCAGGAGTGTCCGCGATCCCTTGTTAAGGGCGGGGCGTTCCGAAGGAGCGGTTGTTCCTGGAGGCGTTCGAGCGCCGGGACCGCGACACCTCGTGGCTGCCGGGTGGGCGCCTTGCTTCAAGAACTCCTATCGGAATGGGCAAACGCGCGCTCCACGACCCACCGTTGGGGGCCCAGGCCGGAGCCGTGCTCGGTGCCGCGGCGGGCTATCAACGGCTTCACACCGAGGTCCCAGACCAGGCGGCGGTACTTGTCGTGGTCGTAGCCGCGGCCGGCCAGCACCACGTCCGGGCGGCGCCGGGGCCGGCCGCGCTTGCCCCGCACCGGCGGCACGGCTTGAAGCAGTGGGATCAGCTGAGTGACGTCGTTGCGGTTGCCGCCGGTCAGAGTGGCGGCGAGCGGGATGCCGGTGGCGTCGGTGATCAGGTGGTGCTTGCTGCCCGTCCTGCCCCGGTCAATGGGGCTTCGTCCGGCCCTGGAGCCCCTTTATCGCGCGGACATGGGAGCCGTCGACGGCCGCCCGGGAGAAGTCCAGGACGTTCACGCTGCGAAGCTCGGCGAGGAGGACCTCGTGCAGCCGGGGCCAGACGCCAGCCTCGGTCCACTCGGCGAGGCGGCGCCAGCAGGCCATGCCAGAGCCGAAGCCGAGCTCCTGTGGCAGGTGTTCCCAGGCAATCCCGGTGTTCGCCATCGTGGCGAGTTCCGTGATCGGCACCTTCTTCATGGCCTTCCACTCGGCCCAGGGGCTCGCAGCCGGGGCTGCCCCAGATGATCCCAGTCGCGGCCCCCAGTTCGGCTACGTCGGCGCCCTCATGGTGTGGCTCTTCGCCTATGTGTAATACGCCGGATTCAACGTCTTCAACACCATCCTGGCCGGCGAGGCCCCGCACACCACGGTGCACGGAGTCGTCAAGCTGTGGGTGGTCGTGGTCACCGCCGTCCGTGCGCGGGCCGGGTCGGCGTGGCAGGCTTGCAGGGGGGCCGCGCCGTTCGTCGCAACACAGCAGCGAAGGGGTACGACGCATGGATGAGAAGGAGTTCCTCCGTACCGTCGCCGAGCGCACCGGACTGAGCCAGCAGGAGGCGGCGGACCTGACCTGGGCCACGCTCGAGACGCTGGCCCACCGGCTGAGCCCGGGGGAGGCCAGGGACCTGATCACCGAACTCCCCGAGGGCCTCGCGGAGGCGGTGCGCCGGGGAACCACGGACCGCATCGAGCGCTTCGGCCACTACGACAGCGTGCGGCGCGTGGCCGAACGCACCATGCTCAAGGAGGAGGAAGCCGACCGGGGTGTGCGGACCGTACTGGCCGTGCTCCGGGAGGCGATCAGCGAGAAGGAGTTCAACGACCTGATGTCGCAGCTCGGAACGGACTTCTCCCAGGCCCTCGAATCCGCCGGGTGACCCCGGATCCTTCGGCACGCCGACCGCGCCACGGCGGCAGCGGCGCGGACGCTGCGTGTGCGCCGGGGACGGACGGCACGGTGGGTGGCACCCGCGGACCGCTGGTCCCTCGCGGCCGCCATGGCGTGAGGCGCACACGAAGGTGTGGTCATGACGGCTGACGTGCCCGAGACGTCCTCCGGCAGAACCGTGCGCGTCGTGCTGGTGGCCGACCCCGGCCTGCCGTCGGAGATCGCCCGGGCTCTCGCCCCCCGGTTGCCCGACCATCTCCGCCGGGCAGTCCGTGCTCGGGTCAGATGGCAGGTCGACACGATGACCGCTCCGCTCAGCGCGAGCGAGCAGGCCGACGTCTCCGACATCGCCGAGGCCGTCAGCAGCCACCTGGACGGTGCCGAATGGGACGTGGCGATCTTTCTCACCGACCTTCCGCGGCGGGCCCGGCTCTACCCGATCAGCGTCGAGGTCGACACCGCGCTCCGGGCCGCGCTCATCTCCCTTCCCGCCCTTGGGGTCCGCCGCCTTCGGCGCCGGGTGCGGCAGGCCGTCGTGGATGTCGTCCGAGAACTGGTCGCGCACGAGGAGACGCCCAGGCACCCGGAGGTGATCGGCCGCCCGCCGCGCGAACCGGTACCGGACACCCGTCCCGGCTCCGAACAGCCCCAGCGTTACGTCGTGCCCGGCCTGCGCGGCCACACCCGACTCGTCGCCGGCATGGTGTACGCCAACCGCCCCTGGCGGCTGTTCGGCTCCCTCTCCCGGGCCCTGGCGGGCGTGTTCGCCACGGCTACGGTCCTGTTCATCAACAGCGCCGCCTGGAACCTCGCCACCGAACTCGGCGCCGTGCAGCATGCCGTCATCACCGCTGTGTCCGCCGTCGCGCTCACCCTGTGGATCATCGTCGACCACCAGCTCTGGGAACGCGGCGCCCACCTCCCCGCACGGCACCACCCCCTGTACCCCTACAACCTGGTCACCCTGGTCACCATCGCGCTCGCGGTGGCGGTGCTGGGCACGGCCCTGTTCGCGACTCTGGTCGCCGTCTCCTTCCTGCTGCTGGACGCGTCCGTCCTCGGCAAGTTCATCGGACGGCAGGTCGGCGTCGGCGACTACCTCTTCCTGGCCTGGTTCATCACCGCCATCGCGATGATCGGCGGGGCCTTCGGCACCGGCCTCGAAGGGGACGAGAAGGTGTCCGACGCCGCCTATGGACGACGGCAGCGTGAGCGTCAGCGGATGCTGCGGCAGATGTCGCGGCCGGAGCGAGGCGGACGCGGGGGGCCGGACACCACCGACGAGTGACGCCCGGGCCGCGGCCCGGGCGTCACAGGGCGATGACGTGGAGGTCGACCAGGTCGAGCAGCGCCCGCAGGGCCGAGCTGGGCCGCCGGGTCGACGACGTGCCGAGATGCATGCTCCAGCGGAGCATGGTGCCGTGGACGTCCAGGACGTGCAGGCCGGGGGTGCGGGCAACGGCGAACGCGGGCAGGAAGGCGATGCCCAGACCGTGCCGGACCAGTGCCGCCCCCATGTCGATGTCGGGCACTTCCAGTGCCACCCGGCGTACGACGCCCGCCGCCGCGAACGCCCGGTCGACCACCTCGCGGTTGCCGTAGCCCGGCGGGAAGTCCACGAAGGGCTCCCCCGCGAGGTCCGCAAGTGCCACCTCCCCCCGCTGCGCCAGCGGATGCGCGCCGCTCACCACCAGGACGAGCGGCACGGTGGCCAGCTCCCGTGCGTCGATCCCGGCGGGCTTGTGCTCGGGCAGCGACAGGAAGGCCACGTCCAGGTCCCCGCTGAGCAGCGCGTGCGCCAGTCCCGCCGAGCCGGTCGTCGCCAGCCGCAGCCGGACGTCGATCGCCGGATGCCGCGCGTGCAGCTGCCCGAGGAGCGCAGGCAGATCCACCACCTCGACCGAGGCCATGGCGCCCACGTTCACCGTGCCGCGCAGCGTGTCCTGTGCGGCTCGCACGGCGTCCTGCGCCGCCTGGGCGGCGTGCAGGGTGGCCCGAGCCTCCGGCAGCAGCGCCGCGCCCGCCCCGGTGAGCCGGACGTGCTGCGACGTGCGCTCGAACAGCTCGCAGCCGAGCTCGCGCTCCAGGGAGCGGATCGCGGCGGACACCCCGGACTGGACCACGTGCAGCCGACGGGCGGCACGCGTGAAACTCAGCTCCTCGGCGACCGCGATGAACTGCTCCAGCTGACGTAGCTCCACACGAGAAGTATCACTCGCATTGCTCGAGCCCAGCAAAAACATTCGTTGGCATTGATCCTGGCTGGTGAGGAGGATGGAAAGCGTCATCCATTTCCGCCCGAGGAGGGGTACCCCTGCCTGCCGTTCCGACGCCGCTGAGCCGTCCCACAGCCGACGCTCCCGGCGACCCGACCCACCGGATCCCAGCACCCGCTCCCGCCGACCTGCCGCCCCGCGCCCCCGCCCGGCGCCGTGCCTCGCACGCGACCGGCTTCTGGTTCGTGGCGGTGGCCTTCACCGTGCTGATGGCCTTCGGCACCGCGCCGACCCCGCTGTGGCCGCTGTACGAGGCCCGGGACCACTTCGGCGCGACCACGGTCACGGTGGCGTACGCCTCGATGGTCGTGGGCGCAGCGGCCGCCTTCCTCGGACTGGGACACCTGTCGGACCGGCTCGGCCGGCGGCGCGTCATCGTCCCGGCGCTGCTGGTCGGCATCGTCGCCTCGGTCGTACTGATGGTGTGGCGGGACCTGCCGGGGCTGATCGCGGGCAGGATCCTGAACGGTGTCGCACTGGGGCTGATGGCCTCGACCGCGACGACGTACCTGCACGACCTCCACCACGAGGCCCGTCCGGAACGGACGGGTTCGATGCTGCCCGGCATCGTGGCGACCGCCGCCAACCTCGGCGGCCTGGCCTCAGGGCCCCTGGTCGCCGGAGCCGCCGCCGAGTGGCTTCCCACGCCCCTGATCACCACCCAGGCGATCTTCACGCTCGCCATGGCACTGTGCCTGGTGCTGGTGCTGTGCACCCCGGAGACCGTGGACCTGGAGCTGCCCGCGGCCGAACCACCCAGCAGGTTCGTCCTGCGCCCCGGCGGCCGGCGGACGTTCGGCGCGGCCGGCGCGCTGGGCGCCTTCGCCTTCGCGATCCTCGGCCTGATCTCCTCCCTCGGGGCGAGCGTGCTCCACGGCACCCTGCACACCGACTCGCACCTCGTGGTCGGCCTGGCGGCCTTCCTCATGTTCGGTTCCGCGGCGGCCGCCCAGCTGGTGCTGGGACGCCTCCCACTGCCCCGGGTCCTGACCGTGGGGGCAGTGGTCTTCCCGGTCGGTCTGGTCCTGTGCGCCGTCGCCCTGTACCACCCGGCGCTCTGGCTCTACCTGGTCGCCGTGTCCCTGTCGGGAGCCGGCTCCGGGCTGCTGTTCAAGGGAGGCGTCGAACGTGCCGGTTCAGTGGCCGAGCCCGCCTCACGCGCGGGGGTCCTCGCCGTGTTCTTCGTCGTCGCGTACCTCGGAATGGGCCTGCCCTCCGTCCTGTTCAGCATCGCCCTGCGGCACTTCGCCGTGCAGACCGCGATGATCGGCTTCGCGGCGGTCCTCTCCTGCGGCGCCGTTGTGTCGGTCGCCGTCGCGTTGCGCGACCGCGCACCCGGTCCCGGCGCGCTCTCGGCGCAGTCCGCTCGTCCCTCCTGACCCCCCGGCGGCGCATGCGACACCGGTTGCCTGGGAGGCGCGGACCCGGGCACTCGGTGCGGGTGCGCGTGACACGGATCCGCGGCAGACGGGAGGTACGAGATGTCTGTGGAATCGGCCAGAACGATCGCACTCCCCTCCGGTGAGGAGATCGCGGCACTCGGGCAGGGCACCTGGTACCTGGGCGAGGACCCGGCCCGGCGGGAACAGGAGATCGCCGCGCTGCGGCTGGGCGTGGACCTGGGCATGACCGTCGTCGACACGGCGGAGATGTACGGCGACGGCGCAGCCGAGGAGCTCGTCGGGGAGGCCCTCCAGGGACGCCGGGAGGAGGTCTTCCTTGTCAGCAAGGTGCTGCCCGGCCACGCCGACCGGAAAGGCACCGTCGCCGCCTGCGAGGGCAGCCTGCGGCGGCTCCGTGCGGAACGGCTGGACCTCTACCTGCTGCACTGGCGGGGACGGTGGCCGCTCGAGGAGACCCTTGCGGGATTCACCGACCTGATGGAGGCGGAGAAGATCCGTTACTGGGGCGTGAGCAATCTGGACGTCGCCGACATGGTCCAACTGACCACCCTCCCCGGCGGCGACGCCGTGGCCGTCGACCAGGTTCTGTACAACCTCTCCCGGCGCGGCATCGAGTGGGATCTGCTCCCCTGGTGCCGCGAGGCCGGGGTGACGGTCATGGCCTACTCCCCGATCGAGCAGGGGCGACTGCTGAAGGTCGAGGCTCTGGGCGCCGTGGCCCGGGCCCTCGGAGCCACGCCGACCCAGGTGGCACTCGCCTGGGTGCTGGAACAGGGGGTGGCCGCGATCCCGCGTTCCGGATCACCCCACCACGTTGGGGAGAACCGCGACGCGGCGGACCTCCACCTTCCTACCGAGGCGCTCGACGCCCTCGACGAGGCCTTCCCGCCGCCCAGCGGGCCCACGCCCCTGGAGATGCTCTGAAGGAGTTGACAGGATGGCACGCCCCCCCGCTCGTCGTCGGAATGGAGTGTTCGCTGCGCACCCTGTTGACCAGCCTCACCGCACTGAGCCTTTACCGGTAAGCGTCCCTCGCTCGCTGTGATGGCGAGGACGGTCACTGGGAGGGCCTGCCCGACGGCCACACCCGCGCGGTGACCACCGGCGGCGACGCCGGGGGCGATAGCAACGTCTTCCCGCTCTGCCGCCGCACAGGTCGAGGTCGAACTCATTCCTCTGATCGCGGCCTCGACCGTCGAAGTGTCCTTCGCGGAGCGCGAGTCGATCACCCCCGGCGTTGACTCCGCATCCCGGCCCTCTGCTTCACGGATCGCGCGGAGCCGGTCGGGCAACTCGTGGGTCAGCCCTTGCTTCCGCCAGCGGGTGAAGAACAGGTGCACCGCTTTCCACGTCCAGTAATCCCAGGCAGCGCAGGTTACTTCACGCCTGATCCCAGTGCCGTCACCTCACCCTGAGTCGCAGCTGCCGAATCATGAGGACGACCAGGGCGATCGCCAGCGAAAGGCCCATGGCGTCGAAGACTCCGAGCGCCACGTAAGGCGCGCCGAGAAGTCGCGGAAGCTGACCGAACAGTAGACAGAGCCCACTGAACAGTGGGTACATCCACCGGATGGGACCGCCGAAACGGTGTTTGGAAGCCGTTTTTGCCAGCTCCGCCTTGCCGCGGGACGTCAAGCGGAGGGCAAGGCCGAAGATCACGAAAACCCCGCCGAGTCCAACAAGTAACCAGTCCTGGACCTGCAGCATGGTGCCCCCTTGTGCGTAGAGACGTCTCGGCGTAGGCCGCAGCTGGGTGGGGAGCATACAGCGGCGGGCGGGGGTAACCGCCGTCGGCGATGACCGGGGCTCACGGCAGGCCTGGTCGACGCCGGACTGCGTGAAGGCCAGGCAGTCGTTGCGGCTGCCGGGCAGTGGGATGCCGATCGCCACGATCAGGCGGCTGTTGGCGTCGATGGCGACCTGAGGGTCGGTCGGATACCAGTAGTTCTTGCTGGACGCGGCGACGCTGTGGTGCCGCGTGGGCACCAGGGTGCCGTCGACGATGTAGACGGTGTCCTGGCGCGGCCGACGGGCCGGCGTGATGGTCGTCAGCTGGCCGTACGCCGCGGGCAGCCCTGGACTCATGGGCACTCCGCGTAGGCGGCCGGGCGGCTGTTCAGGCCGTGGCGTCCTGGTACTGGCCGAGACAGCGGAAGCGGCCACCGGACGCCCGGAAGAGATACAGCCCGTCCGTGTTGTAGCGGGTGCTCGACTCGGTGTAATGCAGCCGCTTGGTGATCCCCCGGTAGTCGGTGTCGCGCAGCCGGTTCACGAGCGCACCACGTTCCGCGCGGGACGCGCCCAGCGTCGTCGCGGCGCGGGCCACGAAGAGCGTCGCGTCATAGGCCTCGGCGGAGTACCAGGGCGGGACGGCGCCGTCGAAGAGTGTGCGGTAGGCGGTGACGAAGGACTTCGCGGCCGTCACACGGGTCGGATCGAGGAAGGTGGCGGAGAAGACCCATCCCTCGGCGGCGTCGCCCGCCGATGCGAGGAAGCGGGGGTCGAGGGCGCGCTGGGTGGCCAGCCGGGTACCGGAGTAGTCGGCGGATCGCAGCGCACGGGCCAGCTTCGCGGCACGCGCATATCCTCCGGCGAACACCACCGCGTCCGCTCGGGATTCGGTTAGCTGCTCGGCGAGGGTGCGGAAGTCGCCGGGGGTGTCGTCCTCGGCGGCGAGTACGCGTCGTGTCGTGGTGCCCTGCCCGGGTCGCACGGCCTCGCTGATGCTCGTGCAGATCTCCCAGCTGAAGTCGCCCTCGGCCGCGTCGTCGATCAGCACCGTCCTGCGTGCCCGGGCGGTGCGCACGAGGTACGCGACGATCGGTGCCGACAGGGTGCCGTCGGTGGGGCGGGTGGCCGCGTAGACCCGGTAGGTGGCGGCGGGGACGTCGTCCAGTCCGACCGATACGGAGACCATGGGGAGCAGTGCCTTCTGGTACCGGTCGAGGGCGGCCCGCGCGCAGGCGTCGGTGGTCGGCCCGATCACCGCGCGCACCCGGTCGTCGGCCGCGAGTTGCCGCGCGACCCGCTCCGCCCGGGTCGGACTGCCAGCGTCGTCGTGGACCTGGAGTGCCAGATCGAAGCCGCGGCCGACGAGAGAGTTCAGGTGTTCGACGGCGAGCCGGACGCCGTTCTGCTGGGCGAGGCCCGTCGTCCGATGGCTTCCGGTCAGATCGGCGTGCAGGGCGATGACCAGGTGCGGAAGCCGTGTACGGGTCGCCTGTGCCGCTGCGCGCCCAGGGCCATCCGCGGTCCACCAGGCCGCCGTACCGCCTGCCGCGAGGACCCCGGCGGCCGAGCCCAGCACCAGGAAGCGGCGTCGTGTGGAGCCCTTCGGCGGCCCCTCCGCACCGGGTGCCTCGGTGACTCCGGCGACCGCTGTCCCTCCGGCCACCTCGGTCGCCTCGACGGCCGGCAGCGCGAGGACGGCGGTCGAACGGCGCGCGATCAGACGGGTGAGGGACTCCGGCAACCAGCCCCCGCCCTCACCGCCGGGGTCCCGGCCGTGCGGCTGCACCTCGGCCAGGGTACGGAGCACCTCGGCCACGGTGGGGCGGGATCCGGGGTCCTTCGCCAGACAGTCCCGCAGCAGCGGGCGCAACCCGACCGGAACGCCGGCCAAGTCGGGCTCCTCGTGGACCGTACGCACCAGCACCTGGGCCGCGGAACCACGGCCGAAGGGGCGTTCGCCCGTCACGGCGAACGCCAGCAGACAGCCCAGTGAGAAGACGTCACTGGCCGGCCCGATCTCCCTGCCCCTTCCCTGGGCCTGTTCGGGGGAGAGGAACCCGGGGGAGCCGACCACCATCCCGCTGGCCGTGAGCGCGGTGTCCTCCGGGGCTCGGGCGATACCGAAGTCGATCATCCGCGGACCGTCGACCGCGAGCAGCACATTGCCGGGCTTGACGTCCCGATGTACCAGGCCCGTTTCGTGCACGGCGTCCAGCGCCTCGGCGAGGCGGGCTCCCAGCAACCGGAGCGAGCCGTGCGGCAGCGGCCCGCACTCCTCCACCGCCTCCGCCAACGAGGGGCCCGGCACGAACGCCGTGGCGAGCCATGGCGACTCCGCGTCCGGATCCGCCGCGAGCAGCGGTACCACCCAGGGACTGGCCACCCGGCCCGCTGTCTCCACCTCACGGCGAAAACGGGCACGGAAGCCCGCGTCGTCCGCGTACGCGGCGCGGATGACCTTCACCGCGGCGAGCGAGCCTGAGGTGGAGCGTGCCAGATACACCACGCCCATGCCGCCCGCGCCCAGTCGGCGCAGCAGCCGGTAGCCCCCGATGCGGGTCGGGTCGGCGCCGCGCAACGACTCCATCAGCGCCCCATCAGGTGGACACCCGGTACGGCGCCACGCCCTCGTACATGAACCGGCCGCCGGTGACCTTCCACAGGTAGACGCCGGTGCCGTCGATGACCAGGGCCCCGGTGTCCTTGTGGAAGGCGAAGTTCTTCGTGATCCCCTTGTACGTGGCCGAGCGGAGCGCCGTCGTCAGGTTCCCGCGGGTGGCGCCCCTGGCGGGCAGACTGCCCAACGTCTGCGCGGCCAGGCGCGCCACGTCGTACGCCTCGACGGCGTACCGCTCCGGTGCGGCACCGAAACGGTGGTGGTACGCGGCCGCGAACGCCTTGGCCTGGGGAGCCACGGAGGCGTCCATCACGGGAGCGACGATCACCCAGCCCTCGGCCGCATCCCCGGCAGCGGACAGGAACCGGGTGTCCAGCACCCCCTGGGCGGCGGTCCGCGCCCCCGGGAAGTCACGGTTCTTCAGCTCGCGGGCCAGCAGGGCGGCCCGGTCGTGGTAGCCGGTGAAGACCAGGGAGTCCGCGCCGCCGTCGCGGAGGGCGTCGAGGGCCGGCTCGAAGTCGGTCCGCAACGCGCTCACTACCTTCGGCACGGACGGCTGTCTCTCCTTGAGCAGGATCCGGCTGAGCGTGCTGCTGATCTCCCAGGCGTACGCGTCAGCCGCCCGGTCGTCGATGATCCCGATCGTGCGCGACTTCGCGGTGCCGCGCAGATACGCGTCGAGATAGAACGGCAGAACCGTGTCCGTCGGGCGGGCGTGGAGCAATGACCGGCTGCCCATCACCGTCAGCACGGTGGCTCCGGGCGACACCGCGATGACGGGCAGCAACGCGGCGTCGTACGTGGCGAGTGCGGCCTGGGCGGTGGCATCGGTGGTGGGACCGATCACGGCCAGGACGGAACGGTCGGCGACCAGTCGCTTGGCCGCGACGGGCGCCCCGGCCGGATCGCCGCCGTCGTCCACGGTCTTCACGGCGAGCGTGAAAGACCTGTCCCGACGGGCGTTGAACTCCTCGACCGCGAGCCGCAGTCCCCTCTCCTGAGCCTGGCCGACCGCCTTCTGGTCACCCGTCAGATCGGCGTGCAGCCCGATGGTGTGCACGGGCCGGGCGGTCGTCGGGGCAGGGCCGGAACCAAGGCCCTTGTCCTCGCCGTCACCGGACAGCGCCAGCCAGGCGGCCAGGCCGCCCCCGGCCGTGACGGCCGTCGCGCCACCGGCCAGCAGGAGGAGACGGCGTCTGCCGACGGCGCGACTCTGCGGCGGGGCCGGAGCCGGCGCGTCGGGGCCGCTTGCCGCGGGGTCGATCTCGGTGTCGTCGATGCCGGGCAACGCGAGGCCGGCCGCCGATCGTTCGGCGATCAGCCGGATCAACGGCTCCGGCAACCAGGCGGCTTCGTCGCTGGAGACTTGGTCCTGTGGCGCCTGGTCGGCTTCGCCGTCAGGTATCGGACGGTTCGCCTGTGGCTCGTCCGGGGATTGCGGACGCACCCATAGGGCCTCCCGGGGGTCGGGAGGCGTGGTGGCGGAGGCGGCCGAGTCAGGCTCGGCGGCGGTCGCCGTGAGGGCCTCCGACAGCTCCTTCGCCGTGGGCCGTAGGCGCGGGTCCTTCTCCAGGCAGCCGCCCACCACCTCGGCGACCTCCCGCGGAACACCTTCCAGATCCGGCGCGTCGTGCACCGCCCGGAACAGCAGTGCGTCGAGTGTGCCGGTACCGAACGGAGGGCGGCCGGTGGCCGCGTAGGCCAGTACACAGCCCAGCGAGAAGATGTCGCCTGCCGGTGCCAAATCCCGCCCGCCCTGCGCCTGTTCCGGGGACAGGAAGCCGGGTGTGCCGACCACGACGCCGGTCGACGTGAGCGCGGTGTCCTCCGGATCGCGGGCCACGCCGAAGTCGATCAGCCGTGGTCCGTCGAGCGCCAGCAGCACATTCCCCGGCTTGACGTCCCGGTGCACAAGGCCGACGGCGTGCAGGTCCCGCAGCGCCTGAGCGAGCCGGGCCCCCAGTACCCTCAGGCTCTGCGCGGGCAACGGCCCATGCGCGGCGACGGCCTCACCGAGCGAGGGCCCCGGCACGAAGACGGTCGCGAGCCAGGGGGTCGCCGCCTCGGGGTCCGCGTCCACGAGGGATGCCACCCACGGGCTCGTCATCCGGCGGGCCGTTTCCGCCTCGCGCCTGAACCGTTCCCGGAAGTCGGCGTCCTCGGCGTACTCGGCCTGGATCACCTTCAGCGCGACCAGGGATCCGCCGGCCGAGCGGGCCAGGTAGACCACACCCATGCCGCCCGCGCCGAGCCGCCCGAGCAGCCGGTAGTCCGCCAGCTTGGCCGGGTCGGACGTACGGAGCGGTTCCATCACTTCCCTTTCGACCGCTGCTGGATACGCACCAGCATCTGTGCCAGGGCGTCGGTGCCCAGTTGATTGAGTTCCGCCTGGGTGTACCCCTGCGCGCCCGTCACGGAGACGGCCACGACGACAGTGCCGAGGCGGGCGACCATCCACCGGTACGGCTGGGTGCCGCCGCCCTTCTCCACGTACTCACCGGCTTCGAACACCGAGTCGTCGGCGTACTGCTGCTCGCGGGCGCCGAAGGGAGTGCCGAGGGACATCAGGCCTGTGATCCGGTCGTCGGTCCGTGGCTGCTGCTCCGGGCAGCGCAGAACTTCCTCGAGGGTGGTGCTCAGCTGTTCGTCGGCGCCGAGGACGGAGGTGTGCGCGGTGGCCACGGCCGTCACCTTGACGGTGCCCTTGCCTCCCTCGCCGGGCCGTCGGCCGTACCGGGAGACGCTGGCCAGTACCCCATGGGGGAGTCTCTGCCGCTGCCAGCGGCAGCCGCCGTCCAGCACGGCCCAGGTGCCCGGAGTGCTCTTGGCCGGGCTCTGGGCGACGAAGCCCCGACCCCAGTCGCCGGGGCCGAGTACGACGGAGTCGACCAGTGTGCGCGCGTCCTTCGACGTTCTGGGCACGAGCGCGGTGTCGGGTGGGGAGACGGAGACGGCGCTGGAGCCGCCCGAAGGCGTGGCTTCGGCGGTGGGCGAGGCGCTGTGTACGGTCGACCCGGTCTTCCGGGAACGCCCGTCGTCAGCCTCCTTGGCCGAGCCGCCGGAACCGCCCGCACAGCCGGCCAGCAGACTCCCCGCCACCAGCAGGGTCACCCAACTCCCCCGCACGCCTCTGGTGTTGTCCTTCACTCAGTCCCCTCGTCACGGCTCGCGTCGTACGACTCCCCGAACGTAGACGGCCGTGCCGGACGTGGCCTCAGGGAAAACACGTAACTGGGCACGTATTCCGCTACGAGGCGGCACTTGACGAACTGCGGCCTTCGATGGCCGGATCACCGTCCCGCTCACGATCCGGCCCCCAGCCCGACGCGCGTCATGAGGCTCGCCAGGGCCGAGCGGGACGGCACGGACACCTTGCGGTAGATCGAGGACAGATGGGTCTCGACCGTGCGTCGGCTGAGGTGGAGCCGGGAGGCGATGTCCTGGTTGCTCAGGCCCTCCGCCACCATCCCCGCCACCTCCAGTTCACGTGTCGTCAGGGCAGCCAGTTCCTCCGGCATCGCCGGCGCGTCCGCCATGACCTGTGGGCGGATCAGCTCGGCCAGGTCCACCAGCAGGCGAGCGTCACCGCGGACGGCGATCCGGTGGGCGCGGTGCCACATCGCGGCCGCGCGCGGTCCTTGCCCGGTGCGCTGGACCAACGGAGCGGCACGCAGCAAGGAGTACGCCTCCCACAGGGCCAGGCCGCAGTGGGCGTATTCCTCCGTGGCCGCGTCCAGGAGACGTACGGCCTTGTCGATCTCCCCGCGGTGCTCGGCCAGCGCGGCCTCGGCGCGGAATGCGGCCGCGCGTTGCCCGCCGAGGCCCAGCCGGTGCGCCTCGCGGGCGGCCTGTGCGGCCCAGCGCGTGGCCCGGTCGAGGTCGCCTGAAGCAAGCGCGGCGCCTACGAGGGTGTCGAGCTGCCCCGGGCGGATCGACGGTTGCAGCAGGGGCAGTTCACGGCCGCCGCCCGCGGTCGTGATCGCCTCCTGGGCGCGATACGGATCGCCGTTCACGTAGGTGGCGTGGCCGAGCATGCACCACGCCAGGGCGGACCACCAGCCCCTGCTGCCACCGGCTGCCGCGACGGCTTCCTCGCCGGTGGCCAGGGCACTGCCGTCTCCCAGAGGACGGGACAGGAGGAGCACCAGCGTCTTGATGGCGAGGGTGAACGCCAGCAGGTCACTGCTGCCCACGGCCCGGGCGATGGACTCCGCTTCCTCGGCCGACTCCAGCGCGGACGGCAGCCGGCAGGTGTGGAGGCAGACGAAGGCCCTGCTGGTCAGCAGGTGCGGCAGGACGTGGAGTTGTCCGCTGCGGCGGGCGATGTCCAGGCCTCGGTCGATATGCCGTTCGGCGTCGGCGCAGCGGTCCAGCAGCGCTTCCGCCCAGGCCAGCCAGACCAGCGACTCGCACACATCCGTGAGGTCGGGGTCGGTCAGCGCGTCCGCGAGTTCGCCGGCCGCGTCGGCGAACTGGGCGGCCGCTTCCGTCTCGCCCTCGTATGCCTCTCCCAGGGCCGCCAGCGCCAGGGCCGCCGCTTCGCCCGTCGGGTCGTCGTGGGCGCGTGCGACGGCGACGGCCTGCACGACATCGACGCGCACCTCGGGGTAGGACGCGGTCAGCAGGGCGGACATGCCCAGGGCCAGCCGCAGGGAGACCGCCTGGCCGGCGGGCGGGCCCGGAGTGCGGGACAGCTCCCGGCGCAGCAGTGCGGTGGCCTCGGGGGAGTGTCCGAGGTGCCGTTCCATCACGGCGCACTGGGCGATGGCCTCGGTCCGCAGCTCGGGGTGGTCCTTGCCGGAGGTGTCGATCAGGGTGTGCAGCAGGTCCCGGCTCTCCCGGAGGTTCCCGCTGACGCCGAGGGCACGGGCGCGCGCCAGAACGAGTTCGCCGCGCCGCCGAGCGTTGCCGGGTGTGTCGGGCATTCTGTTCAGGACGACGTCAAGCAGGTGGGCCGCGGTGGCCGGCGCGGTGGAGGCGAACTGTGCGGCGGCCTCGCTCAGCACGGCCGCGGCCTGCGGATCCCAGCCGGTGAGCGACCGTTCCACGTGGTGGGCCCGCTCAGTGGCCGGGGCTCCGCTTTGGGCCAGTTCCCGCGCGGCGCGGCGATGGACCTCGGCGCGCCAGGCGGGCGAGGCGTTCTCGTAGACCAGTGCCCGCACCATCGGGTGGCGCAGCGCCCAGCGCCCGCCCGGGCCCAGGCGCAGCACGTCCCGTATCGACAGGGCGCGGGTCTGCTCCTCCACCTCCTGGACCGGGGAATCGGTCACCACGGTCAGCATGGCGGTCGTGGCATGGTCGCCGAGGGCCGCCACCGCTTCGACGACTCGGCGCTGTGCCGCGGTCAGTGAGGTCAGCTCGTCGAGCAGGAGCGCCGCGAGTCCGCCCGGCACGCCCAGAGCATCGGTGCTGTGGTGATGGGCGGTGATACCGCGCAGCGGCGCTCCGTTGCGGTACGCGTGCACCAGCGAGAGGAGATAGAGGGGGTTGCCCTCGCTCGCGGCGTACAACTCCCTGGCGTACTCGGGAGGCAGGTCGTGGGCCAGCGTGCGGATGGACTCCTGCTCGGGGAGCGGCCCCAGACCGACGTGGAGCACGGCGCCGCTGTCGGCCCCGCGCGCCAGAGCCGCGGTCAGGGACGTCGGTGTCTGCCGTGTCCGGCGTGTGAGGACCAGCAGGACCCTGCCGTGCGCAGGATGCCGGATGAGATGGTCCACGAGTTCCCGGGACGCCGGATCCGCCCAGTGCAGGTCGTCGATGGCCAGGACGAGACCGGGCTGTGCCAGTCGGCTGAGCAGCGCGGAGATCGTACGGTGCAGCGCGAACCGGGCGGTGGCGCCTGAGTCGGGAGCGCCCTCGGGCGCGTGCCGGACTCCATGCAGCACCGCTGCCGGAGCAGGGCCTGTGACCGGAGTGCCGGGAGCGGCGTCGGCGAACGCATCGGTGAACGCCTGGTAGGGAACGTGTTGTTCGTACTCTGTGCCCCTGCCGCGCAGCACCGTGTATCCGGCCTGCCGGGCCCGGGCGCAGACTTCTGCGAGGAACCGGCTCTTCCCGATGCCGGGTTCACCGGAGACATCGACGACCCGGGCGACGCCGGTCTGCCCGAGATCGGCGAGCACGGCGTCGATCCGCGCGAGCTCCGAGATTCTGCAGACCAGTTGTGCCACGCCCCGCGCCCCCCACCGGGAACCTGCCCGCCCCGGTCCGTAGATCTCTGTCCTCACTGCCAACCTTAAGGTCAGGCACTGACACACAGGTGCCGCAGACGAGCCAAAAGACCGTCAGCCCCGTACGAGCCCGGGCGTGAGCACGCGTCGGTCGCGTGAAGAACTTACGTAGTTTCCCCGATGTCGCAGGTCCCGACCTCGGGGAACATCGTCCTTCGCCACTTCGACCGTTCTCGGTCGCCTGTCGCACAGGGGCGTACGGCGAGACGTAGAAGGAGAACAGGCGTATGACGACTCGGCCGCCGGGCGACGCACCGCTCCCCGACACGGCTAAGGACGCGGACCTGCCCTGGGTCTCGGTCAGGCCCGACAACGGGACACTCAAGTCCCTGCTGGTCAAGGGCTCGCCGCTCATCGCCATCGGGGCGTTGCGCATGGGCCTGATGATGGACAGGGGGCGCGGCACGTCGGCCGGGTCGGGGACGACAGGTCTGGTCATCGGGATCCTGGCGGTCGTCTTCCCGCTGCTCTGGCTCGGGGCCCTGTGCGCCCTGCGCTGGGCCAATGCCGGGATCCTCCTGGAGGATGGCGTCCTGACGGTACGGAACCGCTGGAACCACAAGGTCCTGCAGGTCCCGGTGTCCTCTCTCACTGGGCTGCACACGGTCAGGACACCGATGGGCGGCGCGCCCGACAGCCGGATCGTCGTCACGTCGAAGACCGGTCGGCCTCTGCTGCTCGACCCGCGGCTTTGGGACGCTCATGGACTCAGGGAGCTGTGGCAGCATCTGCGTCTGCCCTTTCAAGACCACGGATCCCTGAAGTGGCCACTGCTGAGGAAGCATTTTCCCGGGATACGCCCGCCGTGGCGGCACACCCATATCGGTCTGTTCACCACGCTCGGCGTGATCGTATGCATTGCCTACATCGCACTGATCGTGAACCTGCCCTTCCTCCTCTGACTTGGGCAGTACGACTCGGGCCTTGACGGAGACTGTGGCCACAGTTGTCGACCGACGAGCGAGGGAGAGAGCACGATGGCGGGGATCACCGGGAAGACGGTCCTGATCGTCGGGGCGTCGTCGGGGATCGGTGCGGAAGTGGCGCGCCGATCGGCCGTCGGCGGCAACCGTCTCGTCATCGTGGCGAGCCCGGTTGCGGTGCCTTCCGGGCGAACTTCGGTGTGATGCCGCGGGCCCGGAAGAAGCCGACGGTACTTGTCGTAGTCGTAGCCGCGGTCGGCGAACAGCCGGCCTGGTCGATGACGTGGCCTGCCGCGAACCCCACGGATGCGGGGTAACGCGTCCAGCAGGGGCATCAGCTGCGCGACATCGTGACGATTCCCGCTGGTCAGCGAGACGACCAGCGGAGTGCCATGCCGGTCGACGATCAAGTGGTGCTTACTGCCGCGCCGAGCCCGGTCGACCGGCGAAGGTCCGGCGTGAGCCTTTGAGCGCCCGGACGTGCACGCCGTCGTCCATGTCCAGCAGACCCGCGGCCCGCAGCTCCGCCAGCAGGACCTCATGCAGCTGCGGCCAGACGGCGGGATGTGCCCTCGCCCATGAAGTGGGGCCCGGCCGTTCCCAGCCGGGCCCACGTCAACCTCCGTCAGCAGCAGCGCTCCTCACATCGAGGGCCCGGGTCTACCAGCGATACCAGCGACCCTTGCGGCCCGTACCGTCCGCGGAGCGGACGACGAAACCGAGTAGCCACACAACCAGCACGATCACCGCGATCCACCACAGTGCCTTCAGCGCGAAGCCCGCGCCGAAGAGGATCAGAGCCAGCAGAAGAACCAGAAGCAGGGGAACCATCGTTATCAACCTCCTGGCCACCGGATGCCCTTACTTCACCCCTACAAGCGCACAAAATGTGTGTTATTTCCACGGGATGAAGGGCAGGCGCGCCCGTGCCCGATTCCCCCTCTCTGTCTTCTCATGCACCGCAGTCACGCATGGCCGATCACTCAATGCGTTGCTCTGGCCGTGGGTTTACCAGCGTCGTGAGGGGCCATGCGCACAGCCAGCACCTGATACAGCCAACCGAGGAGGCTGAGCAGCATGGCCGCCAGCGAGAAGGCCCGGGCCGAGGCCGAGCAGGCCGTCGGCAAGGCCGCCCAGGCAGTCGGACGCGCCACGGGCAACGAGAAGCTGATCGCCAAGGGGCACGCGGCCGAGGCCGCGGGCAACGCCCGCGACACCAAGGAGTCACTCAAGAACACCGGTCGGCACTGACCGCCCCGAAGCACCCTCGCGTGAGGGCTGGCCCCAATACCGGGGCCGGCCCTCATGTAGCGTCCGCGACGGGCAGGTGCACACCTCGCCCTGACCGACCGACGGCCCAGACCCTCGCGCACCACTCGGGATTCCCGGTAGGCCGGGCCGAGGTGACGGACCTGACGGAACGGCCGCTGCACCAAAAGTGGCTTGGGCTTCGAGCTGCGGCCGTTCCAGATCCTCACGGTGTGGCTGCGGCCGGCGTAGGGGCCGCTGCCTCCCTTACTTCCCGCCGATGCCCTTCTCTCCGATGTGGAAGATCTTGCGGCTGTCGCGGGTCATGTCGACAACGAGCCTGGTGGTGCTGTTCTTGCTCCAGGTGAGGGTGACGACGGCCTCCGTGTAGCCGGCGGTGCCGCTGTCGGTGACCTTCCAGGCCAGCGGGACGTTCTGGGCACGCAGGACGCCGTCGGCGTGCTCCTTCTTCTCCCAGGCGTTCAGTTCCTTCTGGAAGCCGGCGGTGAGGTAGTGGCTGCGCAGTGCGGCCCCCAGGTTGCCGCTGTCCTCGTCGGTCACCGCGTCGATGTAGGCGCCGTAGAAGTCGGCGATGCGGGTGATGTTGTCGGACGGCTTGCCGCTGACGCTGCGCGGGGTGCCGGCGGAGGCCGCCTGGGCGGTGGCGCCGAGGCCGAGGGCGACGGCGAGGACGCCGGCGGTCAGGGCCGTGCGGGTCTTGCTGTTCATGTGTGTTCTCCGTTTTCCGAAGTGTGTGGTGATCGTCGGTGGGCCGCCCTCCCGACCCCCGTGGCGAGAGGGCGGCCCGGGTCATGCGGTCAGTGGAGCTTGTTCACCGCCGTGGTGGCCGTCTTGTTGAAGGCCTTCACCGGCGCGTCCTGGAAGCCGCCCATCTGGCCCCAGTCGACGACCGTCACGGTCTTGCCGTCCCGTCCGACCGCGAGGAGGCGGATGTCGCTCGCTCCCCAGGAGGTCTCGGTGTGCAGGCCGTAGAGACGGGCGCCCTCCTCGACGGGCAGCGTGCCGTAGTCCTTGAACGTGACCTCGAGGTCCGGGTCGGCTTTCTCGGTCCGTGCCGCGCAGGACTTGATGTCCTGGTTCAGCCGCGAGAACCGGCCCTTCGCCACGCTGACGCTCGACGACTCGACGCTGACCTGACGGGCGCTCGTGTCGAGGTCCGTCCGGAAGTCGCGGTACCAGGAGTCCCGGTCGTCGCCGAGCACCATGCCCAGGCAGCGGTCCAGTTCCACCGCCTCCGGCACGCCGGCGGTGACCTTGCCGGCCGTCCAGGACGAGGAGGGGTGCGGCGGAAGGTCCGTGGCCGCGAGGAAGCCGGGTGTCTTCGTGGCGGCGTTCGCCGGTGCGGCGAGCGCGGTGCCGAAGGCGAGACCTGCGGCGGTGAGTGCGATGAGCGCGCCTGCTCGGGTGCGCTTGGGCATGGATGTCCCCCGTGAACGAGTGCGTGGGTGTCGGATGTCGCGGCGACGCCGGTGGGTCGGTCCGGCCCTGGTCGGTGCGACACCAAGAGCATCGGCCGTCACGGGAGCCCGACGCAACGCTCGACGCCCGTTCGGCGACGGTGGAACCATCCCAGCCCTTCTGACGTGCAGGTATATGGAGTGCCTGGGATGGGGGATTCGGTGGACGACGGGGGAACGGTGTCGGCTCGGGACGACGTCGAGCAGTTCGCGGAGCTGCTGCGGCGGTTGAAGGACCGTACGGACCGGAGCTACGGCTCCCTGGCCCGGCGCGTGAACATGAACACCTCCACGCTGCACCGCTACTGCGCGGGGGAAGCCGTGCCCCAGGACTTCGCACCCGTGGAACGGCTGGCGGCCTTCTGCGAGGCGACGCCGGAGGAACGACTCGAACTGCACCGGCTGTGGCTGCTCGCGGTGGCGGCGCGGCAGCGGGTGCGTACGCCGGCTGCGGCGGGTGAGGACCCGGTGGACGAAGCGCCCGCTACCGTCGATGAGGCCGCCGCGCCGCAGGTCGCGGAAGAACCCGAGCCCTCCCCCGCCCCGGCTCCCCGCCCCTGGTACCGCCGCCGGCAGGTCCTGGTGTCCACCGCTGTCGCCTGCGCGCTGCTGGCGACTCTGGGCAGCCTGGCGGCCCTGCCGACGGACCGCTCCTCGGACGCGTCCGGCCCGCACGCCTCCTCCGGCCCGCGGACGACCGCTCCCACGACGCCCCATCGCTCGTCGCAGCCGAAACCGTCCGCGAGCTCCTCCCCCACCGACGACCGGAGCTCGTCCTCACCCGGCGCGAAGAACAAGGCCCCCGGCTCGTCCACCGCGGGCACGGATCCCACCGGCGCCGGTAAACCGGCCACCGGCCTGCCCGTCACCTGGAGCGCCGACTCCCAGGTCTGGGACCTGGGCTGCGGCCACGACTACGTCATCGACAAGCCGCCCGCACAGGTCCCCCCGCCCCCGGTGCAGCAGGACGCCGCAGCGTGGGCGGCAACGCAGGGGGCAGTGCACGGGCGGCAGACGATGGTGCAGATCTCGGTGCAGGGTCGGTCCTCCACGGCCGTCGTCCTCGAGGCGCTCCGCGTCCGCATCGTCAGCCGCGGCAACCCGGCCGCCGGCAACGCGTACGCCATGGACCAGGGCTGCGGCGGTGAACTCACACCCCGCAGCTTCACCGTGAACCTCGATGCCGACCGCCCCATCGCCCACCCGAAGGACGGCGCCGACAGCGAACACACCATCCCGGCCGTGCACTTCCCGTACCGCGTCTCCGCCGAGGACCCCGAAGTACTGCTGGTCGACGCGACGACCCAGACCTACGACGCCCGCTGGTACCTCGAGCTCGACTGGTCCTCCCAGGGCCGCACCGGCACGATCCGCATCGACGACCACGGCCGTCCGTTCCACACCAGCAGCATCAAGGGAATGCCACGCTACTGGTACGGCACGAGCGACTCCGGCGGGCGCCAGTGGGTCCCCTACGGCAACTGAGCGCGAGTTCGCCGGCAAGGGCGCCCTCGCCAAGGCGATCGTGCTGCGCGCGCTCGCCTCGCCGCTGCCGGTCGCCTGGGTGACAGCGGATGCCGCCTACGGGCAGGAATGCCGGTTCCGGCGGGTGCTGGAGAACGCCGGTGTCCCCTACGTGCTGGCGGTGCCGAAGTCCCAGTTCACCGTCGGCTGCCCACGCATCGATCGCCTCTTCGCCCAGGTCCCGCTACGCCCCCGCGGACGTCGTCGGCGTGGACGACCTGGTGCGCGTCGCAGTAGCCGGTGGGCGATCGAGAAGTGCTCCCAGGCGGCGAAGAGCGAGTGTGGCCTGGACCAGTACGTGGTGCGTCGCTGCATCGGCTGGTACCGGCACATCACCCTCGCGGTCTCGCGCATGACTTCCTCGCGGTGATGACCGCCTGCTCTGCCCGATCACCGGATGGCTGCGGCGGTACCAATGGGGCTGTGACGACGCCTTGCGACGATCCCGCCGACCCCGAGTTGGTGCCGGTGCCGGTCGGGGTCGTGCTGCCTGCCGATCCGATACTGGGGCATGCGGAGCAGTAGGTCGTCGCGCGGCTGCGGAAGCGGCGGCTGGCGGCCTCGGGCTGTTCTGTCTCGGCCGCGGTCCGGCCCCGCCGGAAGACACTTTCCGCGGCGGTCCAGCCAGCGGGAGGTGTACCCGGGGACGTCGACGATGGCGGGCACCCGGGCCGGTCCGGTCTTCGGGGCGAGGTGGGATTCGAACCCTCGGCCTCTGGGGCATGAGCCCAGCGCGGTCTGCCTCATCGGCGCCCCGCAAGAAAGCCGGGAACAACACCAACACTTGATCGCGCCGGGGACGAGCCCGCTCCCTGTGAGCTGCCTCACCCACCGCTATCGGGTCCGGCGCACAAACCGCCTGGTCAGTAACCCTCTCCCCCAGTCGACGCCTGCCTGTTGGCCGGATACGTCAGTAATCTGTCATTGCAGCCAGTACGACACTCGATACAGGCTGTGACCGTGTTAGAGCGACGTGTTGTGGTGGTGGTGTACGCGGGCGCGATGGCGCTGGACATCACCGGACCGATTGAAGTTTTCGATACCGCCAACCGGCTCCTTGCCCCGCCGAGCACCCCCTACCGGATCGAGGTGGTCTCCGCCGACGCACCACTGGTGCGCACGAGTTCAGGAGTGAGCGTGGAAGCCGCGCCACTCGAGGCGGGACAGGGACCGATCGACACACTCCTTGTGCCGGGCGGATGGAGTCTCAGCAACGCGCTCCGGGACCAGCCCTTGGTTTCCTGGATCGGCCGGGCAGCGGCCAGGTCGCGCAGGGTCGCCTCCGTATGCGGCGGATCCTTTCTGCTGGCCGAGGCGGGCCTTCTGGACGGCAGACGCGCCACCACGCACTGGGCCTACAGCGAGGCGATGGCCTGCCGCTATCCGGACGTGACGGTGGACGCCGAGCCGATCTTCGTCTGGGACGGGCCCTTCGTGACCTCAGCGGGCGTGTCGACCGGCATCGACATGGCACTCGCCCTGGTGGAGGCCGATCACGGTGCCGCGCTCGCGCTGGAGACGGCACGGTTTCTGGTGCTCTTCCTCAAGCGGCACGGAGGGCAGTCCCAGTACAGCGCCGTCCTTGACGCCCAGTTGGCCGACCATCCGCCGATCCGGGCCGCGCAGGAGTGGATTCTGGACAACCTGCACAACCCGTTGCCCGTGGCCGAGATCGCGCGGCGGGCCAACATGAGCCTGCGCAACTTCGCCCGGGTCTTCAGGCGCGAGGTGGGCGCGACCCCCGGCCAGTACGTCGAGCGGACGCGTATCGCCCGCGCGCGCGAGCTGCTGGAAACCACCGATCTGACGATCAGCCAGATAGCGGGCCGCTGCGGATTCGCCGCCCCCGAGACATTCTTCCGCTCCTTCGGACGAACCCTGGGACTCACCCCGAAGGAGTACCGGCACCGCTTCCAGGTCATATCGCCATCCGGCCTCATCGACCGGCACCACGAGACGGACAGGAGCCCCGCATGACCATCACGACCTCGGACGCGCCCGAGGCAGGAGCGTTACGCCTGGTCGACCACCTGGCCGTGGAACTCGCCAGGGCCGGCATCACTCATGTCTTCGGCGTCGGCGGCGCGAACATCGAGGATCTGTATGACGCCGTTCACCGCGGAAGCGCCATCCGCAGCGTCGTCGCCAAGCACGAGTTCTCCGCGGTCACGATGGCTGACGGATACGCCCGAACCACCGGACGCCTCGGCGTTGTTGCCGCCACCTCCGGCGGCGGTGCGATGAACCTGATACCGGGCCTGGCGGAGGCGTACGCCTCCCGGGTGCCCGTGCTGGCCCTGGTGGGCCAGCCGCCCACCGGCCAGGAGGGCCACGGAGCGTTCCAGGACTCCAGCGGCAAGGGGGGCTCCTTCGACGCCGGGGCGGTCTTCGCACCGGTCTCCCGGTTCTGCGCCCGGGTCGAGGACGCGGACCAGCTCATGGAGGTGCTGCCCCGGGCGGTGTCGGCGGCGCAGGCCGATCCGCGAGGGCCTGCGGTGCTGCTGCTGCCCAAGGACGTACAGCAGGCACAGGTCCGGTTACCCGGCCGCAGCGCTGCGCCGACGGCATCGGTGGCACGGCTCGACGGCGCGGCCCTCACCGCCGTGACGGACACCCTTCTCGGGGCCGACAACGTCCTCGTCATCGCCGGTGAAGGCGTCGCCGCCACGGATGCCCGTGCGGAGCTGGCCGAACTGGCCCGCAGACTCGGGGCGTGGGTGGCCGTCACCCCCGACGCCAAGGATGTCTTCGACAACCGTGATCCCCGGTTCGCCGGCGTAGCCGGGGTGATGGGCCATGCCAACGTCGAGGACTGTCTGCGGCGGGCCGACGTGTGCCTGCTGGTCGGTACCCGGCTTCCGCTTCTGGCACGCGGCGGTCTTGACCGGGCCCTCGCCACCACCGCAGTCGTGTCCCTCGGTCCTGAACCACCGTTCGTGGCGGCCACCGCATTGGGCGGGGACCTGCGGGACGCGCTGCGCGCGGTGACCTGCCGGCTCCCGCGGCGCCCCCATGCCTGCCCCCAGCACGCCGGTCCCCGCCCCGCACCGATGCCGGGCCCGGTTTCCCCGGCCCGCGGGCGAACCGTCCCCTACACCCAGGCGGTCGCCGCGGTGGAGGCGGCACTTCCCCAGGACGCACACGTGTTCGTGGACGCCGGCAACGCAGGTGCCAGCGCGATCCATCTCCTCCCGGCACCACGCCACGGCCGCTTCGTGGTGGCGGTCGGCATGGGCGGCATGGGCTACACCTTCGGCGCCGGCATCGGCGCCGCGCTCGCCACCGGGCGACGCACCTACGTACTCGCCGGCGATGGGGCCTTCTTCATGCACGGGATGGAAGTGCACACCGCCGTTGAGTATGCCGCACCCGTGACCTTCGTCATCTTCAACAACAACGCTCACGCCATGTGCGCGTTGCGTGAGGAGCTCCTCCACGGCGGCGTCCGCAGCGACGACCTGTTCGGCTGGACCGACCTCGCCGCCGGGGTGGCCGCTGCCTTCCCGTCCCTCGACGTCACCGGAGCCGACGACGCGGCGCAGTTGCGCAAGGCGCTGCTGCGCAGCAACACGAGCGGCACCCCGGCCTTCGTCGCGCTGGACTGCGACCCGGGGGAGATCCCACCTTTCCTGCCCTTCCAGCCCTTCGCAGAAGCGACCGACAGTACCGAACGCCCCTAGCAAGGAGAATGCAGATGAGCGAGGAGTCGTCCACATTGGCTGACATCCCCGGACTGATGCGGATCGAGAACCCCGGCAAGGAGGAGCTGACGGCCCACTGCATGGAGCTCACCCATGCCGTCTACCCCCACCATCAGGTCTACGGGCAGTACTGCACCATCCACGAGTACGTCGACTGCCCCCCTGAGCAGGCATACGACTACCTGCGCCAGGGACACCACCTGGAGGAGTGGACGTGCAGCCTGCGGGACTTCGCGCCCGCCGGCACGCCGGGGGTGTGGGTCGGGTACGACCGGCTCGAGGAGGACACCAAGATCTACTGCAAGGTTGTCGCCAACCCCGAATCCATGACCGTGGACTACCACTGCTCCTGGGACCAGGGCGAGAAGCTGTGGATGATCTACCTGATGCGCGTCGTACCGGCCCGCGTGGTGCTCGACAAGCCAGGATCGGTGATCACGTGGACCAACTGCCGACACCCCTACTACGACGCCAACCCGCACCCCGACATGACTCCCCGCCCGGACCGGCCCTGGGTGGGCGACTATTGGGACCTCTTTTACGCGGGCCACACGGTCGAGATGAACAACCTCAAGGCGATCCTGGAGTACCGCCACCGCAATGGCCGGCCGGTCAGCGTGGCCCCGGCGAAGGCGGTGGCGCGGTGACCACGGTCAGCCTCACCGACGTCGCGAGCTACCTCCCCGGCGAGCCGGTCCCCGCCGAGTTCTACACCGAGTACCCCGGCGCCGAGGACAAGCTCCGCAACCACCCCATGTTCAAGGTCCCCCAGTCACGGCACCACGTGGCCCCGGACGAGACCAACGCGGACATGGTCGAACGCGCCGTGCAGCCCCTGATCGAGCGGCACGGCAGGGACGAGATACGAGGCGTCGACGTGCTGTTGGTGCACAGTCAGCTGCCGGACCTGCCGTTCACGGGCGCCGGCACCGAGGTGGCTCGCCGGCTGGGTCTGAACCCGGAGTGGCTCGTGGACGTGGCCAATACGGGCTGCGCGTCCTTCGTGTACATGCTCAAGCTGGCCCGGCAGATCCTCACCACCACCGACGCGAAGACGGCGCTGATCTGCAACGCGCAGAGTGCCGCGGGTCAGTGCTTCACCCAGTCCGAGGTGCGCAGGCTCGCCCAGGCGGCGATCCCGGGCGACGGCTGCGGCGTGGGATATGTGACGACGTCGGCCGGCACGCCGGTCCTTGACGTGGAGACCCGGCACATCGGCGAGTACGCCGGGGACATGACCGTGGCGGTCGACGACGGACGCAAGTACTGGGAGCCGGGAGAGTCCCAGCTGCGGATCGGGTTCACCGATTCCAGCGTCGCCAAGGTTCTGGCACGCGGGAACCGCCTCGTCCCCGAAGTGGTCACGGACCTGTGCCGACGACTCGGCGTGGCAACCACCGCCATCGACGTCCTCATCACCAATCAGCCCAACCGCACCTTCCTGCGAAACTGGCGAGAGGCGCTGCAACTGCCGGCCGAACGGCACCTGAACACCTTCGAAGAGTACGGGAATCTGTTCGGAGCGGCGATCCCGATCACCCTGGACCGCGCCATCCGCTCACGGCAGGTCGAGGACGGCGACCTGGTGGTCCTCGGAGGGTTCGCGCACGCCGGCGACTTCGCCGGTGCCGTCGCCGTCCGCTGGCAGAGCGGGCGGGGCTGACCGATGAGCGTTCCCGTGCTGCACCGACTGGCCCTGAACGAAAGCCCGTACCCGCCACTGCCCTCGGTGCGCAAGGCGATGCAACAGGCCGTCGCCGAGGCTCACCGGTACCCGCAGTTCTACCCCGACGACCTCGCCGAACGGATCGCCGCATGGTGCCGAGTGCCTCCCGACCACGTCGTGGTGGGCAACGGATCGGTGGGCGTGGCACTGCAGTTGCTTCGGGCAGTCGTCGAGCGTGGCGATGCGATGGCCTACGCCTGGCGCACCTTCGACGCGTATCCGCTGCTGGCCGACATGGTCGGCGCTCGCCCCGTTCCCGTACCCCTGTCGCCGGACGGACACCAGGACCTGGGCGCCCTGCTGGCCGTGCTCGACCACCGCACGCGCGTCGTGGTGCTGTGCAGCCCGCACAACCCCACCGGAAGCCTGGTCACCGCCGACGCCCTGTCGGCGTTCCTGCACCGGGTCCCCCGACACGTCACCGTGCTCCTCGACGAGGCGTACGTGGAGTTCGCCCGCGACACCAGCCTGCCGGACACGTCCGCGCTCCTGAGCGCACACCCCAACCTGCTTGTCCTGCGCACCTTCTCCAAAGCGTACGGCCTCGCCGCCCTGCGGGTCGGCTACGGACTGGGCGGCTCCGGCCTGGTGGCGCGGATCCGCCGGAACCAGCTGCCTTTCGGGATCAACGCGGTGGCAGCGGCGGCCGTGAAGGCCTCACTGCGAGCCGACAGCGAGCTGCGCTTACGCGTGGACACCGTCGTCGCCGAACGCGAACGGCTCCGGCATGAACTCCTCGGGCTCGGCTGGCACATACGTCCGGGCCACGCCAATTCCGTCTGGCTCGCCGCGCCCGATCCGATCGATGAGGGCGCCGCGGCACTCGCCGACGCCGGTGTCCAGGCGCGCCACTACCCCGGCGAGGGACTCCGGCTCACCGTCGGCAGCCGGGAAGCCAATGACGCCGTGCTCGCCGCGCTGGCGGGAGTGGGCCGACACGGAGGCCTCCGGCTGTCGTGCGTCGACAGCACCCCGGCGGGGATGCTCGCCCCGTACCGCCGGCGCCCGGTGAGCGGATAGCGGCCAGGCGGGTGCCCCTTCGCCGGCGCAGCAGCTGCCTGGCCGGCTCGGCGCCCTTGCGGCTGTCAGCCTGGGCTGTGCGTCAGGTGGAGCGTCGGATATGGGCGGTCGCCCTGGCCAGGGC
>NZ_JBSGZV010000040.1:0-92155 GCF_053611185.1 Streptomyces sp. NPDC054834
CGCGAGTGACCCGCGGGCCGCCGCCGTGGCGTGCCGAGTGCCGGCTCCCGGTCAGGACCGCGCATCCGCGTCACGCGCTCCCGCCGGCCGGCGGGAGCGCCCCGAGGACTGCTGCGAGACCGCTCGGATCGTGACGGGCGATGTTGTGGCCGACGGGAATCTCGTGCACCCGCCAGCCCGAGTCGTGGCGCAGCCGTTCGGTCACGGCTGCGAACGGGCTGCCCGGCCACGCGCCACCGCTGATGAACGTGCGGCCGACCGCGCGTCCGGGACCGCTCCGCAGTCTGAGCGCCTGGAGGAAGCTCGCCAGCGGGTGCGGTCGCGCGCGCGGGTCGGCCCCGCAGGGGACCGCGACCCAGCGACCGTCGTCGCGGGCACCGGCCATGAACAGGTGCCGGAAGTGGTCACTGGTCAGGGACCAGCACGAATCACCGTCCTCGGGGACGTAGGCATCGATGAAGACGAGCTGATCGAGGCGGTCGCCGAGCCGGTCCGCGACACCGGCGATCACCATCCCGCCGTAGCTGTGCCCGCACAGCGCGATGGGCCCTTCACCGCCGCTGTCGATGATCTCGGCCACCTGGTCGATATGGGTGTCGAGATTCGGCGGTCGGTCCACGTCGGCCGGGCCGTCCGACTCCAGTCCTGTCAGGGTCACCGCCTCGACGTGGTGACCTTCGCGGCGCAGCTCGGCCGCCACCGCGTCGAACGCCCACCCACCCTGCCAACCACCCGGCACCAACACGAACTTCACCACGTCATCATAAGCGAAGCGCAACGTCACGCGTACGTTCCGTGACGGCACGTCACGGCTGTTCCCGGCGGCCGGCACGCACTCCTGGCAGGTCGGTTTCATGACGGAATATCACCGACCGGGAGTCCTTCGATGATGGAGTGTCAACTTGACGGCTGGGACAGGTTGTTGAGTGGTCGGCGGTTGCCCGGGCTCAACCGGCCGTCGAAGGGGGATCTGGAAGGCGTTCAGCGGTGCCTTCCAGCACATGGTCCACCTGCGTCGGCCCACGCGGTTGGGTCCAGGCTCCTCAGTGCGAGTGAGGTAGACGCATTTGAAGGCGGCGGCTTCGACCCGGAAGTGCCCGCGGGCCCGCACGGCCTTGCGGATGCGGGCTTCACCGACTCAATCGCGCTCGCTGCACATATGACTTCGCGGATCTCCACGTCGTAAGCGAGGAAGGGGACGAACTCCGCCCAGGCGTCCAACCACAGCTTCACGATCGCCGGGTACTTCTTTTCCCAGGACTCGAGGAGTTAATTCCACGGGATGAGGGGCATGTGTGCGCGATGCGCGCTTCCCCCTCTCCGGCATCTGATGCACCGCAGTCATGCAGCGACGATCACTCGCCAAAGGGCGCGCGGCCCAGGCTACGGGCAAAGCCCGCGAGGCCAAGGAGTCCCTCAAGGACGCCGGCCGGCACTGACCGCTCTACACGGCGCCCGCGCGTGAGGGGCGGCAGCGGGATCGGGCTCGCCCCTCATCCCTGCGCTCCGCGAAGGCCAGACGCAATACCGAAGGCACTCCTTCAGTTCACAGGCCTGTGGCATCGTGGAGTTACCGGGCCCCTCACCTTCCCCCGTGGCGAGGGGCCCGGTCTTTTTCTCAACGCATGAAGCAGCCGCATGCTTGAGTGGGCCACCAGAGGTACTTGCCCGGTCGGGCGACGCGGCTGGGCGCGTCGGCCGATGCCGTGCGGGAGTGTCTCGTGCGGCTGAAGACGCTGGGTCTCGTACGTCTCCACGGCAAGGAGCCGGAGATCTTTTCAGCCGTCAGCACCGAGCCGACGGCTGAACGGCAATGGTCCGGCCCGGGGGCTCATCCTGCTGTCATCCGCGCGAGCTCCGCAGCCGCGGCAACGGGGTGGCCCGCCTTCGCCAGTTCCTCCAGGTGCCCGGACAGCGCTGCCAGCGGGCGGCACAGGTCGTCGTAGGCCGCCCCGCTGCCGTCCGCAAGGGCCAGACTCAGGGCGGTGATCCCGGTCTGCGCCCACCCCTCGCCGTGCTCCCGCAGCCAGTTCCGCGGATCTCCCACGAAGTGCCGAAAGGCGGTGTAGTACAACAAGTGGCTTTCCAGCGCGAGCCGCCAGGCGACATCCGGATCACGCTCCGACTGCCACAGACCCGCTGCCAGTTGGCCCAGGCGTCGGGCATGCGGTGGGGCCGCCTCCGGATGCGGCAACCGGCCCGTCACCGAGGCGGACTCGCCGAAGGCGAGGGCACGGTGCAGGGCCTCGACGGGCTCGCCCAAGGCCGCTCCCGCTCGCAGAACCGCCTCGCCGAGAGTGACCGGTACCCCGTCGGCCAGGATGCGCTTCTGGGCCGGTACGGCGTCTGGATCGAGGGAGGCCGCCCGGGCGAGCAACGGCGCTGCATCAGCTGGGCGTCCCGCGGCGCGCAGGTGCACACCTGTGCGGGCCAGCGCACCCGCGAGGTCGCCCCAGCCCTGCTCGGCGGTGCTCAGCGTGAAGCCGTCCACGGCCAGGGCGTAGTCCCAGTTGCCATAGGCGGCCTCGATTCGGGAGGCCACCTCCGCGGCCATGTCGGCGGCGTAGCCGAGGTGCGCACCGGGGTCGGCGACCACGGTGTCGATCGCGTCCTGGTACCGGCTCAGGGCCTGTCCGGCACAGTACAGCGCCTGGTCCGGGTCACCGTGCTGTGCCTGAACGACCGCGACCATGCTGAGCAGGCGGGCGAAGTCAAGCGAGAAGGGAGGCCCCGCGGCCTGCAACCCAGCTCCTACGTACGCCTCCACGGCCAGGTCGGCGTCGGTGAGTGCGGAAGCCGCGTGTCCGGCGAAGGAGTGGGCCGTGGCACGGCGTACACGGACATCGCCGATCCGTGCCGCCAGCTCCGGTGACGTGGGCCCGGATCGCTTGTAGCAGCTCTCGCATTCATCGAGTGACGACAGGGCCTCTTCGATCAGGTCCACGGCGATCTGTGAGGACCCCATGGAGTACAGCAGCGACGCGAGCTGTTCGTTCAGCCGCGGTTCGTCCGGCCGGTTGGCCAGCTCCGCGCGCAGGATCCCTGCCGCCTGGCTGTGCTGGTCCAGCGACCGCAGAACGAGCCGACGGCGCTCCGCGCCTTCGGCTCGCTGAGCCTGCGCGCGGGCCGCCACGCCTTGCTGGTAGAGCTCGTACACCCGCGACTGCCAGCCGTCGGCCGACGAAGCCATCGAGTCCCCCTTGCCGCTCTGGAGGCGCTCACCCTACTCGAACACCCGAGCGTCCAGGGGGCCTTGGGGGTCCCGCTCACCGATCTCGATGGAGTTCCGGTGCTCTGGTGCGGCCGCGACGGAACCGGCGTGCCGGAAAATGCGCGGGAGCCGTGGGGTCTGGCGGCTACCGTGAATGCCACGGTCGGTGGCGCTGTACGTGAGCTACTGCCGGATGCGGGCCGTTCGGCAACGGCCACCACAGGGAACCGGTCTGCAGGGCCGGCCTGGACACGGAAAGGCGGACCTCCCTTGAGCTGGTCGATGTTCAGGTTCCGCGAGCGCTGGGCACACGCGCACGACGTCCAGCAAGAGACGTTCATGGCGCTGGCGGCGATGTACGTCGAGGCCAACCCCACCTATCGCGCGGTGCCGTGGCTGCGCGAATGGCAGGCCTTCTGGCTGAGGTCGATCGGGCGGCAGCCCAACGGCCTCACAGACGTGTGCGCCGACGACTATCTGACCGACGACGGGCGTGTCGTGCAGTTCCGGGAATTCCTGCGCGATTACCAGTCGTGGCTGGTTGCCTCGGAGGGTCCGCTGCGCACGGCCGCCGGGCTGGGCGCCGAAAAACTCGTCGAGTTCACCCAGACCGTCGATGCCGTGCTCGCCGGCGACGACACGCACCCCAAGGTTCAGCTCGTCCAGCAGTGAGGAGCCAGCCGCCGCTGCCAGGAAGAGGCCTCCGCCACGGCCGCGCCGCATAGCGCTTCTCCGAGAGCGCGATATTGATGCGAGCGCGGCGGTTCGACCGGTTGCGTTTCCGTTCCGGGCCTGTGAGAGCAGCTGGGCCACGACGTCGCCGGTGCCGTGCTGAGCCTGGCGGGCCAGGTCGTCCAGCACTGTGTCGCCGTCGAGGACTTGTGCGGTGAGCCGTTCCATCAAAGCCGGGTCGGTGCCGCTTCCGCGGCCGGTGATCCGGGCGGCGGGGGCCGACACGCCCTACGGCAAGGTCATCTGGACGGAGCAGCCACTGCCGCGAGCATGATGGTGCCTAGTATGTGCCGCCGTGGGCGACCTCGAACCACACGACCTTGCCGGTGCTGAGCCGGGTCGCTCCCCAGCGGCGGGCGAGGCGGTTGACGAGGTAGAGGCCGCGTCCGCCTTCGTCGGTGACCCGTGCCTGTCTCAGGCGGGGGAGCTCGGGGACGTCGTCGCCGACTTCGCAGCGCAGGACGTCGGTGCGCAGCAGGCGGATGCCGACCGGGCGGGAGGCGCAGCGGACGGCGTTGGTGACGATTTCGCTGACCAGCAGCTCCACCGAGTCACTGAGCTCCTCCAGACCCCAGCGGGCCAGGGCGCCGCGGACCAGGCGGCGGGCGCGGCCGGGGGCGGCGTCAACCGGTTCGAGGAACCAGTGGGCGACATCGGTGGGCGCGATGCCCTCGAAGCGGGCGGCCAGCAGGGCTATGTCGTCGTCCCGGTCGCCCGGGCCGAGGATGTTCAGCACCTCGTCGCACAGGGCTTCGAGGGGTGGGGGATGGTCCGGGCCGGTCAGCCGGGCGATGGCCTGGAGTTTTTCGCATAGTTGTTCCATGCCGGTCCAGACGTCCCGCAGGCGGGATTCGACGAGGCCGTCGGTGTAGAGGAGCAGGGTCGCCCCGGCGGGCGCGTCGATCTCCACGGCTTCGAAGTCGACACCGCCGACGCCGATCGGCGCGCTGGTGGGGACGCTCAGGACGTCGGCCAGTCCGCCCGTGTGCAGCAGGATGGGCGGGGGGTGGCCGGCGTTGGCGATGGTGATGCGGTGGGAGACCGGGTCGTAGACGGCGTACAGGCAGGTGGCCATGCGGTCGGCGCCGAGGCGTTGGGCCTGCTCGTCGAGGTGGTGGAGGACTTCCTGGGGCGGCAGGTCGAGGCCGGCGAGGGTCTGGGCGGTGGTGCGCAGCTGGCCCATGATCGCGGCGGAGGTCATGGAGTGGCCCATGACGTCGCCGACGACAAGGGCGACCCGGCTGCCGGGCAGGGGGATGGCGTCGTACCAGTCGCCGCCGACGCGGGCGGTCTCGGCGGCCGGCAGGTAGCGGGAGGCCAGGCGCACGCCGGTGGGGCGGGGCAGGGTCTCCGGCAGCATGGTGCGCTGGAGTTCGTCGGCGATGTAGGCCTCGCGGCCGTAGAGGACGGCCTTGTCGATGCCGAGGGCGCTGTGGGTGGCGAGCTGGGCTGCCACCAGCAGGTCGTCGGCTTCGAAGGGGATGCGTTCGGGGCGGCGCAGGAACAGCGCCGCGCCGATGACCCGGCGCCGGCCGCGCAGCGGCGCGAGGATCGCGCGCTGTCCGCCCGGCACGGTGAATCCCTCGCCGTCCCCGAGCAGCTCGGGCAGCGCGGCACGCGCGGCGGGCGCGTCGGTGAACACCGGCCGCACGCCGCGCAGCACCTCGACCAGCGCGCTGCCCGGCCGCACCTCGCACAGCTCGGCGGCGAAGGACGTCAGCTCCAGGAACGGGAGACCGCCTTCGGCCTCCTCCGCCGGGTACTGGTCGGTGCGGCGCATCCGCAGCACCAGGGCGCCGGTGGGTCGTTCGTCGCCCACGGGCAGCGGGTCGCGCAGGTAGACGAGGATCGCGTCGGAGAAGGTGGGGGTGGTGGCCCGGCACAGCCCCAGCACGATCTCGTCCAGGTCGATGCCGCGCGCGATCCGCCGGGTCGCCGCCCCGACGAACCTGATCCGGTCCCCGTCCCGCCGCATCGGCGTGACGGTGCTTCCCGGCGCCGGGGCGGGCGGTGGTGCCGCCTCTCGTGTGACTGCCGGCGGCGAGGTGGCGGGTTCCTGGCTCGCACCGAGCGCGGCGTGCGTCGAGAGCTCACCGACCAGATGCCTGTGCTCCGGGTGAAAGGCGTCCCGATCCGGGCGCCGCAGGAACACGGCGGCGCCGACCACGCCCCGCGGATGCGGAGCGACCAGGGGGGCGAGGAGGAGGCGATCCCCCCTCGGCAGACGGGGGTTCGGCCCCAGCAACTCGCGCAGCGCCGGATCCAGCTCACCGGAGTCCCTGCCCAGGGGCTCACCCGCCTGCAGGACCTTGGCCAGGATGCCGGACGGTGCCACCGAGACGTCCGGGCGAGCGGCCCCGCCCATCGCGCCGCCCAGCCCCTCCTGCGGTGCGAAGCGCCATTCCGCACTGCCTTCGGGAGCCGGGCCCGGCGGCCCTGGCTGGGCGGACATCTCGGCGAGCGCGGACCGCAGATCCCGGTAGCCGGAGTAGCCGAGCACGCGGGCAGCGCGGACGACGGCCGCCTCGCTGGTGCCGGTGAGGTGAGCGAGTTCGGTGATGCCGAGAGCGGCGCAGCCTGCCGGGTCGTCGATGACGGTCTCGGCGACCCGCAGCACGGAAGAGGCCGCCGACGGGCCCATCGTGCGCAACCTGGCCCTCATGAGAGCCTGCGTCGGATGGGGCGCCGTGGCGGGGCCGGGCGAGGGAGTCCGCGAGCGCCGGAAGCCGCTCCCGCTCAGCCGCAGCTCCACCAGGCCGTCCACGGGCCGGACGCCACCGCTGCCCGGGCGGGCGGCGAGGTAGATGACGACGGCGTCCGCGACGTGAGGCACCGTCACCGAGCAGAGTTCCCGCGCGGTTTGCGCCGGACCGTCGGCCCGGGCGAGGCGACGGACGGCGGGTGCCAGGAAGCTCTTGGGGTCCGGCAGCATCGCCTCTCCGCACGGCTGGCCACATCGGTTCTCCGCCGCGTCCGGTACGGCGTCCGGTGCCGGCGTGTCTCCCGCAGCCCGGTGCCCCTCATCCTCGGGGAGGCCGGCGGTTCTGTCCAGCCGTGAAGCAGGCGGACCGTACGTCAACCTCCTTGGTGGCCGCACAAGTTGACCGCCCTGCTCGACCGCCCTGCGGACGACGCACCGGTGTCCAGCGCCTGAGCATCGGCTACCTTCGGATGTGTGACCTCAGGGACGCCCGCCATCCAGCCTCCTCCGCACCCTGGCCTGCGCCGCCGGGTCTCGCGCTGGTGGCGGTCGAGGGACGCGCTGTCGCGGCTGCACCGCTGGCTCCTGCTGCGCGCCGTTCCCGTCCTGGTGGTCTTCTGCGGCCTGTACGTCCTCAACGGTGCGCTGATGGGCTGGACCGACGCCTACAACGTGCTCATAGGCATCGCCTCACCGGGAGACGCCCGTCCCCAGTGGGCCGCGTGGCCCCTGTCGATCGCGGGGTGGGCGGCGATCCCGGCGTTCGTGGGAGGGGCCGTCGGGTATGTGGTGACGGCCCAGATCCAGGCGCACCGCACGCGGGAGCTGTCGGAGATACTCGAAGAGCTGAGGCGGAGTTCCACCGCGCCGTCGAACGCCGACGGGGGATGAGCGTGCGATCCCTGTACGAGCTCCACGAGGAGGGCGGGGCGCCCGCCGAGTTCGTCGAGAAGTTCGCCAGCACCTGGCACGACGGCGACTGGAGCCTGGCCGAGGACCACTGGGAACGGCTGGTCAACAAGCTGCTGCAGAGCAGCGACATGGAAGGACTCAAGCGGCGGGACGCGTTACGGACCGCCGAACAGGAGGCACTGAACCTCGGACTGTCGTTGCTGCGATCACCGGCCGCCACCCGGTGCCCCCTGTGCGCGATCGCCTCACCGCAGAGTCCGCCCCGCGCACCCCGGCCCATGATGGAGCCACGATGACGAAGAGGACAACGGAGCAGCTGCTGAGGGAACTTCTCTATCTGGCCTCTCCGGACAGCCCGGAGGACGGCCGGGCCTCCGCCGCCGAGGCCATCGCCCGTCATGGTGACGAAGCGCTGGCCGACAGCGAGGTGACTCGGCTCGCCGAGGCCCTGCGGCCGCGCGAGCCGGAGGAGGAAGGCGGCGAGCGGGGCGTGCGCCTACGGGGAGCCGACCTGGCGGGCGGCAACCTGTACCACGTCCGGCTGCCGGACGCCGATCTCGAAGGGGCGGATCTGAGCCGGACCAACCTCGGTTTCTCGGACCTGCGCGGGGCCCGGCTCGACGCGTCGGCGCTGACCGGTGCCGATCTGACCGGTGCGGACCTGTCGGGAGCCCACCTCGCCCGCTGCGACCTCAGCGGCGCGGTCCTCGACGACGCGCGGCTCGTGGGTACGGATCTCTCCAGGGCCCGGCTGGAATCGGCGTCCCTGCACGCGGCGGATCTGACCTCTGCCGATCTGCGGGGGGCCGTCCTCACGGAGGCCGACCTGACCGGGGCGGTGCTGAGCGGTGCGGCGATCGACTTCGCCGACCTGCGGAACTGCGACCTCGCGGGCGCGGACCTGGGCACGGTGTCCGGCCGGCTGGACATCGACGACCTCAGAGGCGCCAGGTGGTCGACGAGCACCCGATGGCCCCAGGCCCAGCCGGACCTCGGCCGTGAGGTGCTCGACAACTCCGTCAGCATCGCGCCGGGCGTCTACCGCGTGGGCGACGACGAGAGCCGGGACCGGAGCGCGGATCCCGCGCCGGCCCCTCGTACGCCGAGCCCCGTGCGCTGACGACGGCGTCCGCGTCTTCACGGTTGCACCGACGACGTCGTGGTCCAGCTGCTCTCACAGGCCCGGAACGGAAACGCAAAGTGATCCCCATGCCGCTTCACCGCTGGAAGGGCCTTGTCCTTTTCGGCTATCGGGCGGCCCCTCCCTTGTGGCGCCCGTCCGCAGGTCAGCGCAGGTTTGCTGGGGATTCAAGCCGAGCAACTCCGAGCCACCCCGAGCACCGGGTGGGGAGATTCGGATATCGCCATCACCGCCCGGCCCGCCCAGCACGGGGGTGCCGTCGGAGGCCCCGCTGCTGTCGGTGCACGCCGCCGTGGTGTTCCTGGCGGCCGTCATCATCGGCCTCGTCATGGGCGGGCTCATGCTCCTCCACGACAAGTCCGTGCCCGCGGCCGTCGCGACGGGCCTGGCGGCCGCTGGAGGCAGCGTTCCAGTGCTGCACAAGCTGATCGGCTGACCATCGGCGGGGCACCGAGTGCACCTGCTGCGCCCGGCCCCACCGCCTCTCTCGGACGTCAGGCGGCGTGGAACTCGTGGGCGTGGCCGCCGCGCCACTCCACCCACTCAGGGTCGTCCAGGATGGCCTCGGGGTCGGCGACGCCGGCGCCTTCGAGGAACACGACCAGGTCGTGGTCGCTGTAGGCGGTGCCGAGGACTTCGTCCCGGCCGTGACGGTGCACGGTGACTCTCCGGCCGCCCGTTCCGACGGGCCGGTGCACGATGATCGGTACGCTGGTCACGCCTCCCAGCGTGCCCTTGACGGGATCGCGCGGCGAGTCGGCCGGGGCGGTCAGGGAGTGTCACCACCCCAGTCCCAGCGGGTCGGGTCGCCGGGGCGCGGGTCGTACAGCGCCTGCCCATCGGAGCCGAACTGCCCCAGCTCTGTCTGGAGGGACACGCCGGTGTCGACTTCCGTCTGCGTCCAGCCGGTGATGTCGAGCAGCAGGCCGTCCAGCGGCCCGCCGACCAGCTCGGCGTAGAGCCGGTCTGGCCGCGGGCCCGGGTGGTCGTAGTCGGCGCCGTAGACCCGGCGGCGCAGCAGCTGCTCGTCATCACGGTCCATCCGTTCAGCCTTGCAGCCACCACTGACGCGGATGCCGACCTTGGCGAGGTTCAGTGCGAGCGACCTCGTGAGCATGATGACCCCGCCCTTGGTGGTGCCGCGACCGTAGGCGCGGACGTCGTGGCGGGCCCATGGTCGGGGCGGCGCGCCGGGCGCCTGCCGGTGGTCTGGCCGCCGCGGTGAAGGCGGCCCCGAGACGCCGTAGCCGCTCGGCCGTGAAGTGGGAGGGCAGCATCTGGCACAGCACGCGCACCGACGACCAGATGAAGGAAGCAACCGCGAAGAGACGCCGAGCGAGTGGCTACTGGGCGGTGTAGCCCCCGTCGACGGGGAGGGCGACACCGATGACGAAGCTCGCGCCGGGGCTGCACAGCCACAGGACTGCCTGCGCCATCTCGTCGGCGGTGCCGAGCCTGCCGATGGGCTGGTTGCCTTCGGCTTCCGCGCGGTCGAGTTCTCCCTTGGCGATCATGTTGCTGACCATGGGGGTGTCGATGGTGCCGGGGCAGATGGCGTTGATGCGGATTCCGCGCGGGGCATATTCGAGGGCTGCGCTGGTGGTCAGGC
The DNA here is from genome assembly GCF_053611185.1 of Streptomyces sp. NPDC054834. NCBI lineage: Bacteria > Bacillati > Actinomycetota > Actinomycetes > Kitasatosporales > Streptomycetaceae > Streptomyces > Streptomyces sp. NPDC054834. The sequence continues at coordinate 10,307 of NZ_JBSGZV010000040.1, forward strand.
CGATCACGCCGTGCTTGGAGGAGTGGTAAGAGGCGCGGCCCGGGATTCCGACGAGGCCGCCGAGGGAGGAGCAGTTGACGATGGCGCCGCTGCCTTGGGTGCGCATGTGGCGCAGTTCGTGTTTCATCGCGGCCCAGATGCCGCGCAGGTTGATGGCGTGGACCTTCTCGAACTGGTCGAGGGGTTCGTCGGCGGCGTCGGTGGGCGGGACCTGGATGCCCGCGTTGTTGTAGGCCATGTCGAGGCGTCCGAAGGTCTCCACCGTGCGGTCGACGGCGGCCGCGACCTGGTCCTCGTCGGTGACGTCACAGACCAGGTCGAGGGCCTGGTGGCCCGCGTCGGTAAGGTCCTTCGCTGCCTCGTTCACGGCCGTCTCGTCGATGTCGGCGAGGGCGACGGCGGCGCCGGAGGCGGCGAAAGCTTGGGCGGCGGCCAAGCCCATCCCGGAGCTGGCGCCGGTGACGAAGGCGACCTGGCCGGTGAAGTCGTAGGTGGGGTTCACGGGTTTCTCCCGGTGGGTGGGGTGCGGGATGGGCGGACGGGTTCAGGGGCGCGTTGTTGCCGCTTGAGCGCTCTTGCGCGGGACTGGAGCCTGAGCGGCGGGGGTGCTCTGGGCGACGATGCGGGTCGTGCTGTGCTTGGCGACGGTTGCCAGAGTGATCAGCGGCAGCAGAGTCAGGCCCGCGAAGACGGCGCCGACCAGGGCGGGCCCGGTCACGCTGAGGGAAGAGGCGAGGGCCTGTCCGGCGAGGGCGGAGCCGGCGGCGATGCCGGTGTTGTAGGCGGACGTGGTCAGCGCCGAGGTCAGGGTGGGCGCGTCGCCGGCGAAGCGGACGGCGAGGGCGGTGACGACCGGGTTGATCGTGAACCCGGCCAGTGCCATGAGGAAGATCAGGACGACGGCGGCGGCCGGGTTGGCGGACAGCGGGATCAGCACGAGCAGGGCCAGCGCGGTCGCTGCGGCGGCCGGGATCGTCGTGGCCATCGGGCGGCGGTCGCCGAACCGGCCGCCCATCGCGGTGCCGCCCAGGGCGCCGGCGCCGAAGGCGATCAGGACCAGCGGCACGGCACCGGCCGGGATGCCGGCCCGGTCGGTCAGCAGCGGGGTGATGTAGGTGTAGGTGGCGAGGACACCGCCCATGATCAGGGCGGCTGCGGCCAGCGCCAGCCATAGCCGGCCCTGCCGTAGTGCCTGGATCTCGCTGCGCACGGACACCTGGACGCGCCGCTGCTCCGTGCGGGGGATGAAGCGGCCGATCACCAGGGCGGCGAGGGCGGCGAGTGCGGCCAGGGCCCAGAACAGTCCGCGCCAGCCGGTGACGCGCCCGGCCAGGGTGCCGGCGGGGACGCCGACGACGTTGGCCAGGGTCAGACCGCCCATCATCACGCTGACGGCCCGGGTGGCGTTCGCGGGGCCGGCGGCGGTGGTGGCGATGACGAAGCCGACGGCCCAGAACGCGCCGGTGGCCAGTGCGGTGACGAATCGGGCGGCCAGGACGACGGTGAAGGAACTGGTGAGGGCCGCGACGACGTGACCGGCGGTGAAGACCGCCAAGGCCAGAACGAGGGTGAGGCGCTGGGGCAGGCGCAGTGTGGCCAGGGCCATGGTCGGCCCGCCGACGATCATGCCGACGGCGAAGGCCGTGATCAGCAGCCCGGCGTGGGAGACGCTGGCGCCGAGGTCGGGGGCGATGTCCGGGAGGATCCCGGCGATGACGAACTCGGTGGTGCCCATCAGGAAGGTACCGGCGGCGAGCACCCACACGACGAAGGGCAGCTTGCCCGACGCGGGAGCGGCGGGGTGGGGCATGAGGTATTTCCTCCATGCGGTTGGGGTCTGGTCAGGTGGCGGGCGCGAGGGTGATCCGCTCGGCCCGGGCCAGTTGCTCGGCGGGAGCGTCGAGGTGGCCGAGGATCAGGAGGTCGGCCGAGGGGACGGGGCCGTCCTGGTAGAAGAAGGCCAGGTTGCCCCACGGCGCGTAGTAGGCGAGGTCTCCGGCCTTGGCCGCGGACGGCTGGGGGGCGCCGTCGGTGGAGAGCTCGCGCGGCGGATAGCCGATCCGCTCGGTGCCGTGGAAGTCCTCCAGCTCCAGGGTGAGCGGAAGCAGGCTCGCCAGGTCGCGGGCGGCTGGGCTGCCGTTGAGTGTGGCGTGGGTTTCGTGGCCGTCGATCGTCAGGCGAATGCGCATGGCGTGGCCCCTGTCGGACGGTACGGATGTGCCGGGCATCGAAGTCGACTGGTGCGAGGAGGAGGGGGTCGGCGACGACGGATTGCAGGCCGTCACGGCCAGTACCAGCACGGGAGGGATGAGGGTACGAAGTAGGGCGCGAAGCACGGTCCTGTCTCACTTCACTCGGCGGGGCCGAACAAGCCGCCCAACCGTGAACGCGGCAATCCGGAGACCGCTTGTGGGCGTGGCGGCCCGGCGCCGGGTTCAGCTGGTGGCCGGGGCGGCGGCGTACTCCTCGTCGGTGACGGGGTTCAGCCAGTGCACGACGGCGTGGTCGGCGTCGCCCTCGTTGATGGCCACGTGGACCATCAGCCGGTTCGGCGCGGCGCCGTGCCAGTGCTCCTCATCGGCCTCGAACAGGACGCGATCGCCGGGCCGGATGACTTCGACCGGGCCGCCGCGGCGCTGGCACAGGCCGATGCCTTCGGTGACGAAGACGGTCTGGCCCAGCGGGTGGCGGTGCCAGTGGGTGCGGGCGCCGGGCATGAAGTGCACCAGGGACGCGGTGACCCGGGACGGGGCCGGCGCGGCGGCGACGGCGTCGATGTAGACATCACCGGTGAACCAGTCGGCGGGGCCCTTGACGGTGTCGATCGAGCTGCGGGTGAGCTGCACGGTTGCTCCTTGCATGGGTGGTGGGAAGGGCGGGTCAGGGCGTGAGGAGGGCCTTGATGGCGCGGCGCTCGTCCATGGCCTTGTAGCCCTCGGCGACCTGGTCCAGCGGCAGGGTGAGGTCGAAGACCTTGCCCGGGGCGATCCGGCCGTCAAGGACGCGGTCGATGAGGTCGGGCAGGTAGCGGCGCACGGGGGCGGGGCCACCGCGCAGGCCGACGTGGGAGAAGAACAGCTCCTGGCCGTCGACGGCGACCTCGTGGGGGACGCCGACGAAGCCGACGTTGCCGCCCGGGCGGGCGGAGTGCAGGGCCTGCTGCATGGCCTGGGCCGTTCCGACACACTCCAGCACGCTGTCGGCGCCGATTCCGCCGGTCATCTCCTTGATCCGGGCTACGCCCTCGTCGCCGCGCTCGGTGACGATGTCGGTGGCGCCGAACTCCCGGGCGAGCTTCTGGCGGGGCTCGTGCCGGGACATGGCGATGATCCGCTCCGCGCCCATCTCCTTCGCTGCGATCACCGCGCACAGGCCGACCGCGCCGTCGCCGACGACCACGGCGGTGGAACCGGGCTTGACCTCGGCGGCCTCGGCGGCCCACCAGCCGGTGCCCATGACGTCGGAGACGGCCAGCAGACCGGGCCACACCTCCTCACCAGGCACCCCGTCGGTGGCGACCAGGGTGCCCTGGGCGTTGGGGATGCGCACGTAGTCGGCCTGGCAGGTGGACATGAACTCGCGGTGCAGGCAGTTCGACTGGAAGCCGTTACGGCAGTTCGGACAGGTGTTGTCCGAGGTGGCGAAGGAACCGACGACGAACTGGCCCGGCCGCACCGAGGTGACCTCGGACCCGACCTCCTCCACGAAACCGACGTACTCGTGCCCCATCGGATGCGGATCACCGACCTGCTCCGCGCCGCGATAAGGCCACAGGTCAGAGCCGCACACGCAGGTCACGGCCGTCCGGATGATCGCGTCGGTCGGGTGGAGGAGCGTGGGGTCGTCCAGGGTCTCGAAGCGGATGTCGCCGGGGGCGTGAATCACTGCGCCGCGCATGAGAGGGATTCCTTTGCGTGCCGAGGCGTGCAGCCGCCGGATGTCCGGAGCCGTCGCCGAGTGCAGGGCCAGGTGCGCGCCCGTCGTGAAGGGGCGGACGGAAAGCACCACGTCATCCAGGTAACCGGCTCCCGGCGCGCGTAGCGAGACACCATCAAGGGGTGTACTGCCAGTACATCCCTATGGGCGCGGCCGGGACGTACCGTCGAAGGCGTGGACAACCAGGCAGAGGTCCGCGAGTTCCTCACCTCGCGGCGCGCAAAGATCACCCCCGAGCAGGCGGGCCTGCCCTCCAGCCGCCGCCGGCGCGTACCCGGCCTGCGCCGCAGCGAGGTCGCCGCCCTCGCCGATGTGAGCGTGGAGTACTACTCCAAGCTGGAGCGCGGCCACCTCACCGGCGCCTCCCCGGCCGTCCTCGAAGCCGTCGCCCGCGCCCTCCAGCTCGACGACGCCGAACGCGCCCACCTGCTGAACCTGGCACAGGCCGCCGACGGCTCCGCCGCCCTCACCCGGCCCCGCCGACGTACCGCCCGGCCATGGACTCCGCACCGCAGCCTGCAATGGGTGCTGGACGCCGTCACCGCCGGCCCCGCCTTCGTCCGCAACGGCCGCATGGACATCCTCGCCGGCAACCAGCTCGCCCACGCCTTCTACGCCGACGTCTACGCCGCGCACCACAACCAGGAGAACCTGGCCCGGTTCAACTTCCTCGACCCCGCCTCGCGCCGCTTCTACCCCGACTGGAACGAGGCCGCGGACATCGCCGTCGCCATCCTGCGCACCGAAGCCGGCCGCAACCCCCACGACAAGGACCTGCACGACCTCGTCGGCGAACTGTCCACCCGCAGCGACGAGTTCCGTACCCGCTGGGGCGCCCACAACGTCCGCCACCACGGCACCGGCACCAAACGCTTCCACCACCACACCGTCGGCGAACTCACCCTCGCCTACGAAGGACTGGAGATGGCCGCAGAACCCGGCCTCACCCTCACCATCTACACCGCCGAACCCGGCTCACCCTCCGAAGAGGGGCTGCGACTGCTCGCCACCTGGGCCGCGACGCAAGAAGCCGACACGTCGGCAAGGCGACTGTGAACAGGCAGACAAGTACTCCACCCGCCGCCCGCTCTCTCCCCCGGCCCCAGCCTCCAGACTGACGACAACCGCAAAGTAGCCCTGCACTGCCTCGGCCCACTCCGCGGAAACAACTCTTCGTACCGCAGGTCGCTCAAAGAACGCCCGCGCTGCCCGGAAGGCTGCCGAGATCGAGCAGCGGCGTGCCGAGGGCCTGCCGGTTCAGTCGTCGGCCGGGACGCTGTCGGAGGAACGGCGGGAGCAGCTGGAGAACATCGACCCGTCGTGGTGCCCGGCCTGGCCGGTGGAGTGGCAGCGCGCCTTCCACTTGGTCCGGCTGCACCTGAAGGCCGGCGGCACGCTGCCCATGTCGCCGGGCACCGTCGTGCACCAGGGCGAGGACCTTGGCCGGTGGGTGCGCTCGGTCCGGCTCGGACGGGACAACCTCTCCACCGTCCAGCAGTGGATGTGTGAGCACATCCTCGGGATCGAGCCCGCCGCCGAGGACGAGAAGCCGCAGCCGCGCCGTACGCAGGCCGACAAGTGGGCGATGAACTACGCCGCCGCCAAGCAGTTCTACGAGCGCGAGGGGCACCTTCGGGTGCCTAGGAAGCACGTCGAACGAATCGTCGGCGAGAACCAGGAGGAGCGGCAGCTCCGACTTGGTGCATGGATCGGGAACCAGCGGAGCAGAGCCGCAACGCTGGCGCCCGAGCGGGCGGAGCAGCTGTCCGCGATCGGGATGCGCTGGGCGTAGCCGGATCGGTCGTCGTCATTGGAGCTCGTGCCAATTGAGTGCTGGGCAGCGGCCAAGAGCGGCCGGTGCCGTCCGGTCACCCGGCAGCAGGCGATCGAGGCACTGCGCCAGCAGGGCCCGGCGTGCATCCACTGCCGACCGGACACAGCCCTCGGCATCCTCGACTAGATCCAGGCGGCTTCGACCGGCTGCCGAACGACCGAGCCCTACACGTCGCGCTGTGGTGGTCCGGCGTGGAAGGCATCACGCCATGACCTGGTCCTTGCCGGAGCCGATGCTGACCATAGCCGTGGACAGCCCTGCCCTGCCCGCTGGGTGGGCCGCCGAGCCGAAGTGGGACGGTTCTCCAGACACCTCGTGATGTCTCATTCGGATAGGTCCCGAGCCGCCCCGCAAGAGCTGTAGAGGAGTGCGAAATCTCGGTCTCCAGGAAGAGGCGAGGCATGAGAGCCGTCCGGCACCGTCGAAGAGAGCGCTGAGTCACGGCTGGTCCTTCGTGCGTGCGGCTGAGGCTTGCTCAGTGTCCGCGCCGGATCCGACGTGCCGCTGGGTTTCCTGGGGACCGTGCCAGTCCAGGCACACGGCGGTGGCATCGTCCTCAAGCCGGCCGTTGGCGGCGTCCCGGACCGCGGACGTCAACGCCAGCGTGGTCTCCCGCGGGTGCAGATTCCGGGTGCGCTCCAGTATGGCGGCCAGGTCGACCTTCTCGCCGTGACGTTCGAGCATGCCGTCGGTGAACATGAGCAGACGGTCACCGGGCCGCAGGTCGAGGTCCTGCACACGGTAGGGGTGGGGAGTCAGCTCGGACAGCCCGAATGGATGGTCCACTTCGCAGGTGATCGCCTCCACAGCTCCCTCGCGCATACGCAGTGGCCAGGGATGACCCGCGTTGACGAGCCGGGCCCACCCGGTGTGGAGGTTGATGCGCAGCAGCTGTCCGGTGGCGTGACCGCAGCCGTGGTCGATCAGTGCCTGGTCGGCACGGTGGGCCTGTTCGGCCAGGTCGGCGCCCGCCCGGCGGGCGCCGCGCAGGGCGCCCACCAGGACCGTGGCGGCCAGGGCGGCATCGATGTCGTGGCCCATGGGGTCGGTCACCGACACGTGCAAGGTATCGCGGTCCAGGGTGTAGTCGAAGGTGTCACCGCTGAGGTCCTCGGAGGGCTCCAGGTTCCCGCACAGCGTGAACTGTGCAGCTTCACACGACAGCGACGGAGGCAGCAGCTGGTACTGGATTTCAGCCGCCAGGGTGGGCGGCCTGGAGCGTTTGCCCCAGGTGTAGAGGTCGGTGAAGCGACCGTTGGCGATCACGATGTAAGCCAAGGCGTGTGCGGCTTCCCCGACCGCGTCAAGGACGACCTCGCCGGGATCGGCCGGCAGGAGCAGCTCCAGCAGCCCGATCGCGTCCCCCCGGTTGGTGACCGGCACGATCACCCGATGTCCGTGACTGGTCGCCTCCTGGTGCAGCCGCTGGGTGCGGATCACCTCCTCGTAGACGCTGCCGAACAGGGGGATCCGCTCCGCCTCCCGCTCGCTCTCCGCAGCGGCTGTCGACAGCCGCGCCACCGCCTTCCCCGTCAGGTCCACGATGAGGAAGGAGACCTTCGCGGCGTTGAAGCGCCGCCGCAGGTCCTTCGCGATCACGTCGACGGCGTCCGCCGGCGCCGCCGTCTCCGCCGCCGTCAGCAACCGGGGCAGTCCGCTCTGTCCATCACTCACGACCGCGGCCCCTTCCAGCAGCCCCTCCCACCAGCTTGGGAATCGGCGCAGCGCGCGTCAATCCGTGAGCAGTCAGGTACGTGAAGAGGGTCACCTCATACGTTCACGGTGAGTAAGCCCGCCATTCGCCGCGCACGGCCCTCACGGCTGCTCTGGCGCAAAACTCGACGGGGGACCTGGCTCGAAGCCGCCCCATTTCAGGCAGCCGGAGCCAAGGTGCCCGTAAGCCGGGTCGTCTCGACGGACCCATGTCTCATGGGACACGCCAGAGTCTGGAGAAGGACGGCTACCGTGCCCAGCTCGCTGTGCACGCTGACCGACGGGTGCTGCTGCGCTCCCGGCAGGGGACGGACATGACGTCCTCCTTCCCCGAGATCCGCACGGCGGCCCTCGCACAGCTGCCCGCGGACACCGGCCTGGACGGCGAGCTGGTGGTGTGGGAACAGGGCCGGCTCGCGTTCGAGCGGCTTCAGCAGCGCCTTGCCCGGCGCGGGGCTAGGTGTACTCGGCCGGGAGGTTGGTGACACGCCTGCTGTCGGTTGTTGATCATGGGTGGACCTCCGGGCGTAGTGGAGATTGCCGTCTTCACTCACCTCGGAGGTCCAGGTGGCCCACGCTAATGCCCGGCTGACCTTTCACGGCAGATGCCTGCTGGTGCGTCGCGTCGTCTTCGACGGGCGTCCGGTGGCGCATGTGGCCAAGGAGCTGGGCGTCTGCCGGCAATGTGGTCACCGCTGGGTCAACCGCTACCGGAGCGAGGGCTGGCCAGGGCTGCACGACCGCTCCAGCCGCCCGCACACCTGCCCCGGGCGAACGCCGCCCGAGGTCGAGGAGCGCGTCCTTCAGGCCCGCCGACGCCTGCGCCGGGGACCCGAGCAGGTACCACCGTTCGGCGAGGCCCCTGCCTCGCCATGAGTCCTACGCCGTGGTCGGCTTCGTGGTCGGGCCGACCACGGCGGGAAGCTCCTGGCGCAGATCGAGGTAGCAGCGCAGCCGGACGCCCGGCTCGCCGGGTGTCCTGGTCGTCCGGTCATCTGTCGCCGTCGCCCAGCGTTCGGCGAGCGCTACTTGGAAAGCGAAAGCGGTGGCGTCGTCCGCGGCCGCGACATCTACGACGACGAGCCCCGATTCCGCGATGTGTTCTTCCCTGATCGGCTTCATGCTCTGGTCGACGTCCACGGGCGACTCTCGGTTCAGCACGGGCTGGGATGCTCACCCGGCCGAGGGCATGGTGCGCTCGGCCGGGCTCCGGGGCGGGAGGGTACAGGCTCACTCGAGTGTCAGGGCCGGTCGATGGTTTCAGCGCTATCGGGGACCTCTTCAACGCCGACGGTCTCGGCCGCGCTGTCCCGAAGGAACTCATGGACGGCTTGCTCGGGGACCCTGAAGGATCGTCCGACTCGGATGGCCGGCAGGTGCCCCGAGTTGACCAGGCGATAGACCGTCATCTTCGAGATGCGCATGACAGACGCCACTTCAGCAACGGTCAGGAAGACCGTCTCGTTGAGCGGCACACCGGGGCCCACATCACCGATCTACGAGGACCAGGCAACCGCGGTTAGGCCCCCGCACCGCCCGTCGCGTACAAGCCACACGCCAGTCCGATACCCGGCGCGGGCTCATCAGGCCAGAGGCAGCTGACCGAGCGGCCGACCGCGGTCGGCCTGTGCCTCCAGCAGAGCGGCCACGTCAGGGCCCCGTGTGAAAGCGGGGCCGCCCCAGTACGCCGGGACCGCCACTGGTGTCAGGCACACCTCGGTCCCGTGGATGCGCGCAGCATCGAAGAGCGTCTGCATCATCCCCACGCCGGCCAGGTCGAGCGCGCCGAGGCGGGTATGCCACGTCTGGGTGCCCGGGTCGTACGAGGCGATTCCGCGGAGCTTGGCCAGTTGCTCCTGCCATTGCGGATCGGCAGCCGGCGCGGCCCGGATGGTGACCTCCAACACCCATGCCGGTTCAGCGAAGTTCGGCGAATTGGTCATGCAAGGGACGGTAGACGTCGCCACCGACAACTCGCCCGATCGGGTGAATCCGCAGCGAACCCGGCGGGCTCGTCATCGACGTGGCGGGCTTCGACGATGACACCGTCCTCACCTTCCAGGCCGCGATCGCCCGCACCCGGCGGCACCTCGACCGCCGAGCGCACCACCAGGGATCGCGGCCAGCCCGGTGTGCGTCTGCGGATGTACTCCGACCCGCGCCAGGTCCTCAAAGAGGCTTCCCCGGTGAAGCGAGCGCCAGCCACGGAGGACATGGTCTGCCACCACGGGGGCGGCGGATGCGTCTGCGTCCACGGTGCCACGTCAGCCAGGCGCGCGGTCTTCGAAACGAAGTCGCCCGCGGGGCGACGACGTGACGGCCCACTTGGCGTCCGGACGGCGCGACGTGCGCAATGACGTCGTTGATCGTCGTCTGGTCCCTCTCAGTAGATGGTGACGGACACCCCGCACAGGCCGCGTGCGTCCGCCGCGGCCTGCCGCCACATCCGCAGCGGACCGTCCAAGACGCTCTCCTCATCGTCGCTGTAGGCCAGCCAGTCCTGGTCCTCGGCCTGCGCGCGTTCATCTGCCGTGAAGTCCAGTGCCTGCTCGACAGCAGGAAGCGTCTCGCGCACTTGGGCGGAGGTGAGCAAGAAGTTGCCGCACCAGCCAGGCAGGAGGACGGCCCGGTCGGGGCCTATGGCGTGGAAGAAGACTCTCAGCGCGAACTCCTTGCTCTGGACCGAAAGGAAGATGTCCTCCGCGCCGGTGACCAGATCCCACACATCCGTGAGCAGTGAGAAGTCGTCGGGCGACAGGCCGTCGTACATCTTCTGCACGTGCTCCCCTGAAGCGGTCAGCTCAAGGAAGGAGTCAAGCGCGTCCGCCTCCCCGCGGCAGACCCGACCGAAGGGCTTCCACCAGGTCCTGAAGTCCGGCAGAGGCTCTCGGCGCCAGCGGTCCCAGCGTGCTCGTGCGAACGGCTCGTCCCGCTCCGCAGCGATCAGCGGGAGCAGCCGCGGAGCCAAAGCGCTGATGAAGTCGTCGTCATGGGCGCTGATGGACCAGGCAGAGGTGATACCCATGTCAGGAGCGTACGAGGCGCCACTGACAAGCTCGGTTCCAGCGGCGCCGGCTGACCTCTTCGTACACGGTCGCAGTTCCTCGGGCCCGGACGGCGCACGGCATCCCACTCGCCTGCGTCTTCCCACTTGCTGCTCACCGGCGCGTTGGGGCTGCGCGGCCGTCGAGCACGAGTCCGTGGCACAGCCACGGACCACAGGAGCACGGCGTCGACAATGGCCGACAGCTGGGTGTCGTCCGCTCTCCGATGCGGCTTGAGTGAGGGAGTCGAGCAGCCACGTGGAGCGAGGGGGGCAGGTGTACGACTACATCATCGTGGGTGCCGGGTCGGCGGGGTGCGTCCTGGCCGGCCGTCTGACCGAGGACGAGAGGACGCGCGTTCTTCTCATAGAGGCCGGCCCGGTGGACGATGCCCCGGACATCCACGTTCCGGCCGCGTTCAGCAAACTCTTCCAGACGAAGTACGACTGGAGTTACCTCACCGAGTGCGAGCCCGGGTTGGACGGCCGCCGCCGCTATCTGCCCCGCGGCCGGATGCTCGGCGGCTGTTCGTCGATGAACGCGATGATCTACATCCGCGGCAATCGCCGCGACTACGACGCCTGGGCGGCGGCCGGCGCAGACGGGTGGAGCTGGTCGGAAGTCCTGCCGTACTTCCTTCGCGCCGAGCACTTCACGGGAGCCACGTCCCCGTGGCATTCCACCGGCGGGCCGCTCACGGTGAGCGAAGGCCGTTCCCGGCATCCCTTGACGGACGCGTACGTGGCGGCCGCTCAGGAGGCCGGACACCCCTCCACCAGCGATTTCAACGGCCTCGGACAGGACGGCGTCGGCTATTACCACCTCACTCAGCGCGACGGTCTGCGTTGCAGCACGGCGGACGCGTATCTGCGGCCGGCCCTGTCCCGGCCGAACCTCGATGTGCTGACCGGTACGGAGTGCACCCGCGTGCTGTTCGACGGCGAGCGTGCAACCGGCGTCGAGGTGGAACGGGACGGCGAACTGCTGTGCCTGCACGCCGAAGGGGAGGTCGTGCTGTCGGCCGGTGCCTACAACTCGCCGCAGCTGCTCATGCTCTCCGGCATCGGTCCGGCCGGTGAGCTGGCGGCCCACGGCATCACGCCCCGCGTCGATCTTCCAGTGGGGGAGAATCTGCAGGACCATCCGCATGTCGGGCTGTGCTACCTCACTGACACGGAGTCGCTGTTCACGGCCGAGACACCGGACAACGTGCGCCTGCTGGAGACCGAGGGCCGCGGCCCGCTCACCTCGAACATCGGCGAGGCCGGCGGTTTCCACCGCACCCGCGAGGGACTCGACGCCCCCGACGTCCAGGTGCACGCCACGCCGGTGATGTTCTACGAGGAGGGCATCAGCCCCGTGACCGACCACGCCTTCATGTTCGGTGCGGTGCTGCTCGCCCCCACGAGCCGGGGCAAGGTCTCTCTGCGGTCGGCGCTCCCCAGCGCCAAACCGCGCATCCTGCACAACTACCTGACCACCGAAGAGGACCGCGCCACGATGATCCGGGCGCTCCGGATGCTGCTCGACATCGCCGGCCGGCCCAGCCTGCGCAAGCACCGCCGAGCCGACTTCCGCGTACCGCGTTCCACGGACGACGCCGGCCTGCTCGACTTCGCACGGCGCGAGTTGCAGACCCTCTACCACCCGGCGGGCAGTTGCTCCATCGGCCCCGTCGTGGACTCCCGGCTCAGCGTGCACGGCGTGAGGGGCCTGCGGGTGGTGGACGCCTCAGTGATGCCCACCGTGGTGCGGGGCAACACCAACGCACCCACGATCATGATCGCGGAAAAGGCGGCGGACATAATCCGCGGTCTCCCGGCTCGGGCGTGACCTGACATCAAACCGGGGCAGCGGGCGGACTTGAGCGTGCTGCGCTTGGGCGGACACCACCGGTATGGTGGCCGGGCCGCCAGGGCGGCCTCGTAGTCGGCGGGACTGCGGTAGCCGGGGCTGCTGTGCAGCCGGTGCACGTTGTACCAGCCTTCGCCCCATTCGAAGACCGCGGTGTGGCCGGCCCGGCTGGGCGAGGGGCAGTCGCCGATCAGTTCGCTCTGCCGGGTGGCGAAGAACGACCCGGCCAGTGCGTGTCCCAGCACCGGCCGGTGCGGCCGGTCGAGAGTCGAATGCCCGACTCACTTGCCGGAAGGGCGAATTCGTGGCTGGTGTACGGACAGATATTCGTAGCCCTTACCTGCAAGGTCCATCAATGCACCGAATGCACCATGCTGACGGCCCACTGGTCCGGTCGGCCGTACGGTCACCGGATAGGGCTCCCGCTCCGCCACGTCACGCCACCCCGGCAGCGTTCAGGACCTCACCCGAAGTGAGTAACAGACCCAGAAGGCCCTGGCCAAAGGGCAGTGCAACACCCCGCTGCCGGACATTGCAGGGGCGAGGTTGCTGCCCAGGCGGAGCTCGAGCGCCAGGAGACCGACCGGCGCGGAGCGGCCGTCACCTACCAGTACGACAAGGCGGGCAACCAGATCGACCGCATCTTCGTCGAGGACGACGACGCGGGCGGCTTCCTCAGCGGCGGGGTGGGGGTCGTTATCCCATCAGCTTTTCAGAACAGGGGGTTGGCTCTTCACAGGGCAACGGCCCGGTGTCCTCGCTCCCAGAGTTACGGGACAACGCTTCGTGACGCGGCCTGTACGACCAGTTCGGTTTCGACACCACCGTGGACAACAGTCCGCTGAGCGATTCCTGGCGTATTACTCCCGGGCAACCTGCTTGGACCGAGCTTGCGCATCAGACCCGCGATGAGCTGATGGCCAAGCTGAGGAGAGCGCAGTGCAACAGCCAGGAGTGACTCCGATCGGCGGATATGTGCTTCAGCGATGGCCGGCACGGCGAAACCGTGGAGAGCGTCGCATCTCATCATCATCCGGTTGCAGCCCTGGCCGAGAGCTGCCCCACAGAAGGGTCACCTCATGTCCGACAGCGATCTGCGCGCGTTCTACCTGCGCTACATCGAGGCCCTCAACGCTCACAAGTTCGATGGTGTGACGAGTTCATCAACGACCGGACCATCCTGAACGGTGAGCCGGCCACCCGGAACGATCTCAGCGCGATTCAGAAGCATGACGTGGACGCGGTTCCGGACCTCCACTGGGAGCTCAAGGAGTTGCTCTTCGACGGTGACCGTCTTGCCGCGCGTCTGGTCACACGGGTACTCCGGTAAAGGAATGGCTCGGTGCGGCCGTGTCTTTCACCACAATTTACCCATTTCTGGACAGAGGCATGCCTATAAGTGGTTTCAGAGCAGATTGCCCTCCTTCGGCGATCAGCACAGGGATTGCAAAGACCAGTGACAGGGAGAAGCGTTTGATCACGCTGTGTAAACGACGCACCGGGCTGGTGGCTACGGCCGGCGTACTCGGCGGCGTACTCGCAGTCACGGCCCTCGGCGGTACAAGCAACGCTGCCACCAGCGACAACGACGCCGGGAACCACCCGAAACAGGTTGCACGGGTAAATCAGGCGGGCACCCAGGAAGCCTCCGACGCCCGCATAGAGATCACGCCCGGGCAAGGTGCCTACACCGTCGGGATCAACGACCCGGTGAGAGTCACCGTCAGCAACGGCATGCTCACCAAGGTGACCATGACCGCCGTCGCGACCGGTGCCGAGATCCCGGGCACTCTGTCCGCGGACGGCACCTCGTGGAAGCCAAACGGCCGGCTGGAGCGTGCCACCAAGTATCAGATCGCCGCAGAGGCCGAGGACGCCAAGGGCCGCTCCGCCACCGGTAACGCCACGATCATCACGGTCTCCCCGGCCAACGACTTCATCGGGCACGTCTCCCCCGAGGACGGCTCGACGGTCGGAGTGGGCATGCCGGTGACGGTCAGCTTCGACAAGGCGATCAGCGACAAGGCCGCCGTGGAGTCGGAGATCCAGATCAGCTCCAGCAGCGGCCAGCGGGTCGTCGGTCACTGGTTCAATGACCACCGCCTGGACTTCCGCCCTGAGAATTACTGGACGCCCGGCTCCACCGTCACCGTCACGCTCAACCGCCACGGCATCCAGAAGACGGTCACGTTCAAGATCGGCCGGAGCCAGATCAGCACCGTCGACGCAAAGACGAAGCAGATGACCGTCGTGCGGGACGGCAAGACGATCAAGACCATCCCGATCTCGTCAGGCAGCCGCGAGCACCCGACGTATAACGGTCAGATGGTGATCTCCGAGAAGTTCAGGCAGATCCATATGAACGGTGCGAGCGTCGGCCTCACGGAGAAGGACGGCAAGCCCTCGTACGACATCAAGGCCGTACCACACGCCATGCGCCTGACCGACTCGGGCACGTTCATCCACGGCAACTACTGGGGTACCGACTCGGTCTTCGGCAAGGTCAACACCAGTCACGGCTGCGTCGGCCTGAAGGATGTCAGGGGCGGCGGCGACCGCAGGCGGCCCGCCGCGTGGTTCTTCGACCACTCGATGATCGGTGACGTCGTGATCGTCAAGAATTCCGAGGACAAGACCATGTTGGCCCCGGCCAACGGCCTCAGCGATTGGAACATGTCGTGGAGCGAGTGGGTCGCGGGCAGCCCAACCAACTGACACTACGCCACTCTCCACGCGACCGAACCGGCATCCCTTCCGCCTGCGTCGTCAGGACGCTCGAACAGCCCTCGGCCCGGGGCCCCGCACCCGGAAGGGGGGGAACGGATACGCCGGGTTCGGCGAGCGGCACGGAGAAACGGACCGGTGGCAACACCGGCATCGCACCCCGTGTCGACTCAAAAGGCACCTCCCTGCAGGTGGCCGGCTGGTCGCCGCGCAGAGCGGACCAGATCAAGAGGAAGGCTGGGAGGGAGGCACCGCTGGGCCTCGGGGAACGTGACCAGCCCGGCACCTGCGGGCAGCCGCAAGCGCCGAAGCCGGTCACTCCGGTTGGCGCTCTTGGCCCCCGGAGTCAGGAGTTGTGTAGTCCGGGCTGGAGAAGCTGGGCTGCGGCTCCACAGCGGGACCATTGTCGGGGCTGGAGAAGCCAGGGCGGGTCGTAGCCCAGGTGCGGCATGGGACTGGTTGTGCGCGGATCACGCCGTTGCGCAGCCGCCGTGCTGGGGTCTGCGAGGGCTTCCCGCAGGAACGGCAGGATGCCGTGTGCCCAGGTGGCGCTCGAGGTCGAGTCGGCCCTTAAGGGTGTCGTTGACCGACTCGATGAGCTGGCGGATGGGCTTGAGCAGGCGTTCGCCGGGCCGGGGCGGAGGTTGCGGTAGGTCGGCCGCAGCAGATTCAGGCCGTGCTCGGCCATGAAGACGTCAAGGTGTGTGGATACGTAGCCTTTGTCGCCGACGATCGTCTGCCCGGGGTGTGTGGCCAGCAGGTCCTGGTCACCGGTAAGCATGTCGGCCAGCACCTCGCGTTCGTCGGTTTTGGGGTTGCCCAGGGCCCAGGCGATCAGCGGCCCGCCGGGCTTGCACATAAGGTGCAGCCGCAGGCCCCAGAAGAACCGGGAGTGGGAGGGGCAGTAGCCGTATTCGGCCCAGCCGGCCAGGTTGGAGCGCTTGGCGGTGGGCCGTGAGCGAGCGCATTCCACGGGGGTGGAGTCCACGATCCAGGCGTCGTCGTGCCACAGGTCGGTGTCGCGGGCGAGGGTGCGGATGAACCTGCTGATCAGCGCGTTCGCGGCCCGGATGCGCTTGTTGTAGCCGGACTGCCCGGGCAGGCAGGGGAACTCGGCCGACAGATGGACGCGGGCGAACCACAGCCAGCGGGCCTCCGAGCCGAACCCGAGCAAGGCCTGCATCACCCCCAGCGTCAACAGTTCGGCGTCGGTCAGCCTGGGCGTCTAGGCCGGACCGGGCACCCGACAGCGCCCCGGTTCTCCGACATCCGCAGACGGGGAGGGCACGGCAGCCGTCCGGCAATCCGGACACCGTCTCCTTGGCCGCCGAGCTGCCTGACGGTGTTCTGGGCGAATGGTCCGCTGCCGCCGTATCCATGCTCGCGCCTTTTGGGCCGGACCGAGCGTGTCCTTGCCCCCAGGCGGGCAACCGTTGTCGCTTCAACTGCCATCGCCGCTCGTCAAGGGTCCACGGCAGGCCGAGCCACGGCAGAGACACAGCAGGTGTGAGCAGGTCCGGGCGTGGAAACCCGAGGTGTCCCGACCCCAGGGAGGCGCCATGGACGCCAATGTCACTACCCAGGGAAGCCCCATCGCCACGGTCAATCCGTACACCGGTGAAAGGGTTCGGGAGTTCCCGGCGCTGAGCACGGAGGACGTAGGGCGCGCGATCGACGCGGCGCACCGTAGCTTTCCGGACTGGCGTGCCCGGTCGACGGCCGAACGTGGGGCCCTCGTGCAACGCGCCGGCCGGCTCATGAGGGAACGCAAGGAGGAACTGGCGCGGCTGCTGACCCTCGAGGTCGGCAAGCTGATCAACTCGAGCCGTGCAGAGGTCGACCTCGCGTCCGACATCCTCACCTACTACGGCGAGCACGGCCCCGAGCTGCTGGAAGAGCGATCCCTGCCGGTGCCCGAGGGCACGGCCGTGCTGGTGAACGAGCCGCTCGGCGTCCTTCTCGGTGTCATGCCCTGGAACTTCCCGCTGTACCAGGTGGTCCGGTTCGCGGGTCCGAACCTCGTCCTCGGCAACACGATCCTGCTCAAGCACGCGAGCAGTTGCCCCCAGTCCGCACTGGCACTCGAGCAGCTGTTCACGGATGCGGGTGTGCCGACCGGGGTCTATACCAATCTCTTCGTGCGGGGCAGGGACGTCGGGAAGATCATCGATGACTCTCGTGTGCAGGGAGCGTCACTGACCGGAAGCGAGCGGGCGGGCGTGAGCTTGGGCGAGATCGCCGGCCGCAATGTCAAGAAGTCCGTCCTCGAGCTGGGTGGCAGTGATCCCTTCGTCGTGCTGGACGGTCACAACCTCGAGCGCACCGTGTACGCCGCGTTCCTCGGCCGGATGGGCAACACCGGGCAGTGCTGCGTGGCGGCCAAGCGCTTCATCGCCCTTGCCGACGTCTACGACGCCTTCCTCACCGGGCTGCGTGACCGGATGAGCGAGGTGCAACCGGGAGATCCGGCCGACCCCGCCACCACGCTCGGCCCGCTGTCCTCCGAGGCCGCGGCCGAACTCCTGATGGAGCAGGTCCGTGACGCGGTGGACAAGGGAGCCACGGTGGTGCTGGGCGGCGGTCGGCCCGACCTGCCGGGCGCCTTCGTCGAGCCGACCGTCCTCACCGACGTCACACCGGACATGCGGGCCTACCGGGAAGAGCTCTTCGGCCCCGTCGCCACGGTCTACCGGGTCGCCGACGAGGACGAGGCCGTGGCATTGGCCAACACCTCCCCCTACGGCCTGGGAGGCGCGGTCTTCGCCGCCGACGCGGAACGTGCTCGCGGGGTCGCGGACCGGCTGGAGACGGGCATGGTGTGGATCAACCACCCGACCGCGTCCCGACCGGAGTTGCCCTTCGGCGGCATCAAGCGCTCGGGCTACGGGCGCGAACTCGGCGACGTGGGCATCGTGGAATTCGCGAACCGCAAGCTCGTGCGCTACGTGGACGCCGACGCCCCGATCGCAGAGGTGCTGGGCTGACCTCCGAGCCGGTCGACCGCGCTCGGCGGATGCCGACCGTCGGAGGCTGAAGCGCTCCTTGCCGAGGAAGGGACAGCTCGATCTCGAACAGCACCGAGGGCGCACGCCCGGCGGTGTCGTCGCCCGAGTCATGCAACGAATCCTCGCGATCACCGCCGCGATCTGGCACAACGAGCACCCAGGACAGCCCGTCCTGCGCTCACTGACCGCCTGTGACCACTGACCTCTTGGACTAGATCATCTAGGCCGAGGGCGGCGAGTCCGCGGCCCATCCATCGTCCGGCCGGGACACCGGCCTCCTCCTGAGCCTTGGCAAGCGGCGTGCGCGCCGGGCGCCGGCCGTAACCAACGACGACCTGGCGCAAGTAGTAGCGGTACATCTGCCCGGCGGTGATCAGCGCGGATATCCATCGTCATGTCCTGAGTCCAAAACCCGGCGGCATCGGGCGAACGCTGCCGCAGGCCTCTCACTGACGAACGCTCCGGACCCTGCTCGATCGGCTGAAGTGGCGACTGCGCGGCGGGCACCACGAGTGCCCCGGCGACGCCTTGAGAGGGCGCGCGCCGCCAGATGGCACACGCGGGGCGGCTCCGTAAGAGAGCGCGGGTCAGTGCCACCAGTGCCCGCATGACGGTGCACCATCCACATCTCGCCAGCAGATCCGATAGCTGCGGTCAGCGCCCACCATCGCGGTGTAGGCCTCGAACGAGAGCTGTGTGGCTGCCACATAGGACTTGCCGTTCATCACCTCGATCCGAAACTCCCAGCCCTCGGACTTCTCTGCCTTCGCCCAGACGGCGTGACACTTCGCCGAGGAGCGAAGCCAAGCGATGGGGTGCTGTCCAGAGTCGGGGTGCACGACGCTCTTGGGCACGTCCTTCGCGTCGGCGTTGCACCCCTGCGACTTGGGGTTCTTGCCCGTACAGGCATCGCTCCGGCAGCCAGGCGCAGCGAGGGCGGGCGAAGCCGCTTGGGCCAGGAAAGCCATTGTCGCGAAGACAAGAGCAACGGTGGTGAAGGTCCGGCGACGGGCAGCCATGTGGCGTCCTTTTCAACGCGCGGCGGCCAGAAGGCTGCCGCTCCTGAGTTCTACATGGCGCAATCTTCATGTTCCGTAATCACAGATCAGTCCCCTTTTCACCGGAAGGAATGACTGGTCCATCGCGACTTGACCGGCCTCACGTACGCACCACGGAGTGAAGCTCCTGGCTCCCCCGTCGTCCTGGTCAAACTGGCGCAGGGCACCACCAGTCCACAGCCCGACGAAGCCACTACCGACGACGGCTCACCCGCTCATTCAGCGCATAGATCACAAAGTCGCGCTGGAGTGCTGACTCCCAGCTTGAAGACGAGCCGGGGCAAGGGCGGGACGGGTGCCTCCGCATAGGCACCCCCGGACCCGATGATCTCCTCCTCCACGGACATCACTAGCAAGTTCAGGAGGAGAGAAGAGGGTAGTAACAACGCGGCGCACGGCCGTATCTGCCTGGTGACCTGCGGATTTTCCGTCCTGTTCGGTGCGAGGCACCAAAGTGGGTCCAAAAGTGGCATCCCAAGTGCGTACCGCAGGAGGCCGGGGCGGCTTGCCCGGTGCTGGTCGGGCCCGTGGTCGGGGCGGGCGCACCGGGCGCCTGCGGGTGGTCGGTGTGTAGTCATCGCGGTGGCTCCTTCGCTCCGGGCCACGCTTCGATGGGCGGTGATCGAGGGAGCAGCGTGCACAAGACCCCCTGTCCGCGGTCTGACAGCGGCCGGTAGCGAGCGTGGTCAGGGGAAACGCTGCCGTGGTCGCGGCCGCGGCCGCGGCGACCTGGACAAAGGGCCATGGTCGGGCTCGTGGTTGGGCCGACCTGGCGGCCTTGAGGATCGCCATGTTCTGCGCCTGCCGGGCCGGGGTTATCGGCTCCTCAACGGCTCGTACGGGGCCGGCCGGATGGGGATGAGCTCCAGCTCGAGGCGGGCCATCCCCGTCTCGCGGACAGTCGGCGGCGCGAGGTGGGCCGCATGCTTCTCCTGCCGGCGGCGGTCCTGTTCGGCGACGACGCTGACCCGGTCAGGCCTGAGGCGCCGCACCAGGTCCTTGCGGAGCTTGTTGCGCTTCCGGGCGGTGGTCGCCGCCCACACGCCGGACGGGGTGAGCTGCCTGTTGTGGCGAACAGCTTCGGGTCGTCCTGGCAGCGAGTCGGGGCGTCGGTGTGGGGGAAGGGGATCCGGTCGTCAGCGAGCACGGCCGGCGGCCCGCTGCAACTGCGACAGGTCCGTCATGCCGAGGACGCCGGAGGAAGCGGCGCCGATCGACGCGGCGACGTCGACCAGGGCGGCGCCGTCGACCTCCACGGGCTGCGCGAGCAGGGTGACCAGCTGCGCGAGACGGAGCTCGCGGCGGGCGGCTCCGATCCGTATGGCGACGGCGAACTCTCCTCTGAACTAAGAGATGCCGCGGGTAGGGGCGCCGTCGCGAGCGCCGCGATACCGCCGCCCGGACCAGCGGAATCTCTTAGTGCTCGAGCGATGATCGGTCGTGGCGACGGACCCGCGAGGGCGGTTTCCGTCGGGGGCTGAGTAGTGCCCCACGCGCTCGGCCGAGAATTGACAGTTTGTTACTCGCTACCACTGGGTTCTCTGGTACGTCTGGCCGAAACGGTCGAAACCTGACAGGGCACACATGCCTCACGCCTCCGAATTCCGGACCGAGACGTATTGCGTTAGCGCGCACTCCAACTCCTAGGTTCGGAAGCATGCGATACATCAAACTCGGAACGACCGGACTGGAAGTCTCCGCCATCACCCTCGGCTGCATGAGCTTCGGCGAGCCGGACCGTGGCGGCGAGCCCTGGTCGCTGGGTGCGGACGCCAGCCGGGACATCATCAAGCAGGCCCTCGAGAGCGGCGTCAATTTCCTCGACACGGCCAATGGGTACAGCGCCGGAAGCAGCGAGGAGATCGTCGGCCAGGCGGTCAAGGACTTCACCCGGCGCGAGGAGGTCGTTCTCTCCACCAAGGTCTGGATGCGGATGCGCCCCGGCCCGAACGGCGCCGGGCTGTCCCGCAAGGCGATCTTCGCCGAGCTCGACGCCTCCCTGAAGCGACTGGGGACCGACTACATCGACCTGTACCAGATCCACCGCTGGGACTACGACACCCCGATCGAGGAAACCCTCGAGGCGCTGCACGACGCGGTCAAGTCCGGGAAGGTCCGCTACATCGGAGCCTCTTCCATGCACGCCTGGCAGTTCGCCAAGGCCCTGTACCTGGCTGACCTGAACGGCTGGACCCGGTTCGTGTCGATGCAGGACCACTACAACCTCATCCACCGAGAAGCAGAGCGGGAGATGATCCCGCTCTGCACCGACCAGGGCATCGGCGTGATCCCGTGGAGCCCGCTGGCGCGGGGCAGGCTGACGCGGGCCCGGGACACCGCCACGGCGCGTGCCGAGACCGACGCGGGCGGCAAAATCCTCTACCGCGACGAGGACCAGGTAGTGGCCGAGCGCGTCCACGAGATCGCGGGCAAGCGGGGTCTGTCCCCGGCCCAGGTCGCCCTGGCCTGGGTCATGCGCAACCCGGCGGTGACCTCGCCCATCGTCGGGGTCACCAAGCCGGCCCAGCTGGCCGACGCGGTCGCCGCGGTGGACGTCGAACTCGACGAAGACGAGGCCGCCTACTTGGAGGAGCCCTACCAGCCGCACGAGGCCGCCTACCTGGAGGAGTCCTTCTACAAGCGGCAGCCTGTGGCGGGCTCCCGGTAGTCCGGGCTACCGCCGGGCCTTCGACGAGTCCAGGATGCCCCCCCCCCACCGCGGCCAGCAGCAAGGCCACGCGCAGCGGAACGTGCCCGCGGGCCGGGCAGGGGTGGCACTGAGCCTTGGTGAACCTGTCCACGATCAGCGGAGCCGCAGTGGGCGAGGAGGTCGGGTAGGGGCCGTGCCAGCCCTGGCTGACTTGCCCCTGGGGACAGGTGACCTGCTGGTGGTCGTAGTCGATGCGGAAGCCGTCCCGGGCAAAGCCCTCGTTACGGCGATGTTGACGGGTGGGGTTGCCCCTGATCGGCCCGGAGACGGTGACCTGGTGATCACGGGCGGCTTGTTCCAGGTGGACCAGGGAGGTGTAGCCGCTGTCGACCAGGTGCTCGTGCGGCAACAGCCCGCGCCGCGACAAGCGGGTGTGGATGCCGGGCAGGACCTGACTGTCGTGGGTGGTAGCCGCGCTGGTGGCCACGTCCGTGATCAGGTTGGGGCTGTCCGGGGCGCAAGTCTCGGTCAGATGAGCGGAGAACCCTCTCCAGCTGATGATGTGTCCGTGCCGTGCGTAGCGGGCCGTGGTGTCGTAGGGCGAGACGATCGCCCGGGACGAGGGCGGCAGCCCCGGTCCGTCGTCCTCGGCAGTGCGCCAGAGCAGGCGTCCTGCGGCGTCACGGTGATAGTTCTGCACCATGATCTGGCGAGCGCCTGGACGCGGGGGCCGAACGCCCGGCCTTCCCCGTTTCGGTAGAGGTGTTCCAGGAGCAGGACGGCGTCGTTGCCGGTGGCGAGGATCCTGATCTTGGGTTTGGTGGGGTCCTTGCCCAGGCGAACCGGCCGGCCGTGGCGGCGCCCCCACTCCTCGTCGACCAGTCCGTCCAGCAGGTGGCCGGCGGTTGCGGCGATCTCCTCCAACGCGGCACGTACCGCCTCGGTGATCAGTTCCAGGCGGGTCAGGTCGCGCACCGCGGCCAGGACGTGGGTGGAGTCGGTGCGCTGCGTGGTGCGTTCGCGTACGAGTCCGGCGTCCTTGGGGCGGGCCAGGACGAGGTCGAGGAGGCGCTCCGGCCCGGTCGTCTTCGGTGAGGCGGTCACGGAAGTCGGCCAGCAGGCTGTGGTGGAAGCCTGGGTCGTCCAGCTCCATGGCCATCGCGTACTTGAAGTCGATGCGGCAGCGGACCGCCTCGGCGGCCTGCCGGTCCGACAGGCCGAGCAGGAACTGCAGCACTCAGACGGTGGGCCAGTTGGGCGGGCGAGAGGCCCGGACGCCCGTCTCGCGGGTACCAGTCGGCGCAGTCCTCGTCGTGCCACAGCCCATCGAGGCGGTCGCGCACCCATATCGCCGTCGTTCCGTCCGGGTTGCTCGCCCGCGCGACCTGCGCAGTCAGAGGCGGGACTTCCTCACCGGAACGGGGGCGGAGGGACAACGAGCACCTCGACAGCTGCATCGGTCATCGGAACTGCCCGAGCATGCCCGCTGATTCATGCTGCCGCACCGCGAAACTCCAAGATCCCCGACAGAGTCAAGTTAGCGCCACTGGACGATCCGTCGCAGGGGGCCGGGTGAGGGTGCACTTTTTTCGGCGCTGTCACCGGTTCCCGGCCCGCCTGCCGTCCAGCAGTCCGTGCAGGTGCGCGGCGGCGTTCTCGATGTCCGCGTATTTCTGCTGTCCGGCGCGTACCTCGGCGGAGAGCACACCGCAGCGGTGGACGCGCTCGAAATCGCCGTAGGGAAACTTGTACCGGCCCTTGGTCTCCTTTCCCATCTCGTCGTCGATGCCCAGGTACCACCCGGCGTACTCGTTGAATCCGTGCTCCTCGAGGTAGGCATTCTCGTCCGCTGCCGAAGGCCGGTGCTCGCTCCACTCGTCCCGGTCGTCCAGGACGATCCGGCCCTCTTCGGTCAGTTTCTTTGCGTGGTCGAACGCCATCGCGTTCAGTTTCACCGTCATGCCGTTTACCGCCGCATCGATAGTCGTGTTCAGATGTCGGCTGCTGCCGCCCGGATATCCTGCCGAGCCTGCCCCATCAGCTCGTCCAAGTCGCCGACCTCAGGAGTGAGTTCCCGCGCGCGCGGCGCGATCTGCTGCAGCCATGCCGCAGTGGCCAGGGCCAGTTCGACGGCCTCCCGGGTCCGCTCCTCGCCGAGCAGTTTCTCGACCTTGAAAGCAATGCTCGCGAGCGTGTCGTCATCGGTGGCAGGCACCAAGTAGGGCTCCAGGCCCGGCGGATACGGTGTCCGCTCCCGGTACTCACGCATCGCGGTCACGACCGCGGGCACCGCGCTGTACCAGTCGAGGAGGCCCATGAAGACGTACAGGCGTGCCACCAGCCGTGGCAGGCCGGGGTGCCGATCCAGCCAGGCCATCAGCTCACGCTGATCACCGAAGTGGTCCATGATCTGCGACATCGCCTCCGCCACCCGGTGGGGCCAGGTCCAGTGGAAGGGCAGCAGCCGCGCCACCTGATGGGCGAGCGCCGACTCGTCCTCCGCGTCCAGCGTGCCGGCGACGAATTCGGCGACCTGCCTGTGGTCCAGTCCGTAGTCGGCCGGCGCCGCCCGGTCCTGTGAGCTCTGTGACGAGTCGTGACGCAGACGCAACAGCTGTGTGCCGATCTTGCTCAGTGTCCGGTTCCGCATTGTTCCTCCCAGCTCGCGATGTGTTGTTCATCGTCCGGAGCGGCCGAACGACCAGTTCCTGCTCGGATCCATGCGACCGCCCGCCCCACCACCCCCCGGAGTTCGCCGGACGGCAGCGAGCGCAGCAGACCTCCCAGCGGGGTCCGGTCGCGTCGGCGCCGGGCTTCCGGGCGGTCCTCGGTGTGCGAGGCGCGCAGGCGTCTGTCGATGTCCAGTTAGGTCGGCGAAGGTCCGGCACAGGGAGCGCAGGCCGACGGCGCAGTGCTCCATGGCGTCCAGACCGCTGCGCAGGACCAGGTCAAGGTCGCGTACGGCGTGACCTGCACGACGAGCAAGGCCGTAAGCGGAGCCGGCAGGGGCCGCGCATTGCCGGACAGCCACAGACCGGCGAGGTGGGCGAGGACCGCGGGGGCGGTCGACCGCAGCGTCCGGACGACGGGTTCCCTGCGCCGCCTGACCAGGTCCACCACCGGGGCCGGGGAAGTGAGCACGGTAGCGGCCAGAGCTCACGCGCTGCGGTTCCGGTGGGAGCCGGATGCTCCGCCCGGCTTGCCGGGCCGGTCCGGCGGCGCGTAGCGGTCGTCCGGCAGGTGGCGGGCGCGCGACTCCCCGACGGCCTCCCGCAAGGCCCCTGCGAAGCGCCCGGGTCCCCACGACCGGCCGTGGACGGCCTGCTCGAGCCCTTCGCGCGTGGCGGGCCCGCTCTCTTCGAGGGCCCGGACCAGTTCCTCGATCTCCTCGTCGAGGCGCTGCTCGGCCATGGCGGAGGTGCGGCTCGTGGCGCCTGTGGTTCCGGCCATCCCCGGCGAGTAGAAAGAACTGCCCGCGCCGGCGCCCGGACGGTACCGCCGCGCCCCGGTGCCTTCTCGCACCCGGCGGCCGGCCGTGCGGTCGGCGATCCGCTGGTCCCGCTCGCGCGCGGCCTGCCGTACGTCCGCGGGGCGGAGGCGGTCCCGTTCGTCCTGGGGCGCCCGCTCACCCCGCCAGGCCGCGTCGGCTTCCTCGGCGGTCAGCGGCCTGGCGATGTTCTCCAGGGACTGCTGTTCGGCCTTCACTCCGAAGGCGACCTCGGCCAGCCCGCCGAGGGCCATGGCCGCCGCTCCGATGAAGAAGCCGGTGGCCACGAGGGTGGTGTTGCCGCTGTGAATGAAGTGTCCGAACAGCAGCGGCCCGGTGATGCCGCCCACAGCGGTGCCGACGGCGAAGAACAGGGAGATGGACAGGGCTCGGGTCTCCATGGGGAAGACCTCGCTGACGGTCAGGTAGGCGGAGCTCGCTCCGGCGGACGCGACGAAGAAGGTCAACGAGACCAGAAGGAAGAACGACCAGGCCGTCAGCGAGCCGTTGACCAGCAGGCCGGCGAGGACCACCGCCACGGCGGCCGAGCCGAAGTAGGTGCCCGCGATCATCGGCTTGCGGCCCACGGTGTCGAACAGCCGACCGAGCAACAGCGGGCCGAGGAAGTTGGCGACCGCGAAGATGGTGAGGAAGTACGGCACCGAGCTGGAGCCCACGCCGAAGAACCCGCTCAGGAGCGTGCCCAGGTCGAAGACGATCGCGTTGTACAGGAAGGCCTGGCCGACGAAGAGGGCAAGGCCGAGGAGGGCGCGTCGCGGGTACCGCTGCAGGGCCACTCGGGCGATCTCGGTGAACGGGATCACGTCACGTTGCCGGACGGTGACGGCCTCGGCCGGTTCGGGCAGGTCCTGACCGGTCTCCTGGCGTACCTCGGCCTCGATCTGGTCGACAATGCGTTCGGCCTCGTCCTCGTGACCGTGGATGAACAGCCAGCGCGGGCTCTCCGGTACATGGCGGCGAACCATCATGATGCCGAGGCCGAGGATGCCGCCGAGGCCGAAGGCCAGCCGCCAGCCGAGGCCGGCCGGGAGCAGGTTCTCGTCGAGGAGCACCAGGGCGGCCAGGCTGCCGAGGGCGGCTCCCACCCAGTAGCTGCCGTTGATAGCCAGATCCACCTGCCCCCGGTTGCGGGCGGGGATCAGCTCGTCGATGGCCGAGTTGATCGCCGCGTACTCCCCGCCGATGCCCATGCCGGTGAAGAACCGGGCGAGATAGAGGTACCAGGCGTCGTGGGCGAAGGCGGTCGCGACCGTGGCAAGGATGTAGATGCCGAGCGTCAGCATGAACAGCTTCTTGCGCCCGTAGCGGTCGGTGAGCCGGCCGAAGAGCAGGGCACCGACGCATGCGCCCGCCACGTAGATCGCGGCGGCCGTGCCGATGTCGGCGCTGGTGAGGTGGATGCCGCTGTTCGGTTCGGTCATGCGTGAGGCGACCGCGCCGACGATGGTCACTTCGAGCCCGTCGAGGATCCAGACGGTGCCGAGGCCGATGACGATCCGCCAGTGGAACCGGGACCACGGCAGCCGGTCGAGGCGGGCGGGGACCTTCGTGGTGATGACACGGAGTTCGGAGGTGGCAGTCATGCCGCCGCCCCTTCCGCCTCGGGACACGGCCGATCCGCCGTACGGGCGAGGGACCGGGCTTGCGCCCCGTGTCCGGCGTAACGTCCCTCCTTGTGCTGCGCTGCCGTCTTGTCGGACACCGGTTCCGCTTCCAGAGCGAGGGCGCCACCATGCGCTGGCGCTGCGAGCGCGGTTGCGGGGCGCACGGCAGCAAGCGGTATCCGAGCGCCGAGGACGCGGAGCGTTATGCGCGGGCGTTCGACCACGCGGACGCCGAGGACCTCGGGCGACGGGCACCGTTGGTGGGGCTCTTCCCCGTGCGCCTGTTGCGTGCCGTGCGGCTGGCACGAGCCAGGAGAGCAGGTTCGGCACCCGATGACAGACCCCCGGCGCCTTGAAACGTTGTCCTGTGCAACGGCATTCATGGCCTCACCTCGAGCTCTGGTCAAACGGTGCACGGGGTGACGGCGTCTTCCATTTTATGGCATCTTGTGCAGCTCAGTGGACATTCCGCCGCCGGTATCTCCCTTCGTCCGTCCAGTACAAGAGGCGAAGTCGCTATTTGATCCGGCAGGCGGAAGCGCCCGGACGAAATGCTCGACACCGTGAACACACGACACAACACGCTTCCGCTGCTTCCGGCACGTCGTCGGCACGTGACGGCGAGGGGTCCGTGCCCTGACGCACGGCCAACCGCCGACGACCGAAGGAATGCGAGCGACCCCATCGCGGCACGGGACCCGAGCCGCGCCACGGCACTCTGCGCCTTTCTGGACACTTGCTGACGCGAGAGGGGCCGGCTGAGAGCTTTAGACGGTGGAGGCAGCTCAGGCCACGACGGCAGAGAAGTGGTCTCACCGAGACGATGCGCGCGGTCTTCGTCTCTTGCCTGGTCGCGGCGGCGCTCGGCGTCCTTGCGGCAGGCCGGAGAACAGTGGATCTGGCGGGTGGTTTTCAGGGCCTCGAACGGGCCGTTGCAGACCAGGCAGACGCGCCGGTCCCGGATGTCGTCGCTGGTGCGGGCAGCGCCGCGGCACTCTTCCGAGCAGTAGGTCCGGCGGCGGGCGACCGTAGTGGTGAACGCGTTCTCGCAGACCGGACAAGTCTGCCGGACCGGTTTGCTGTTGTGGTTGGCCGCTTTGCAGGTGGGTGAGCAGAAGACCTGTCGGCTGAAACGGTAGGCGACGGTGAAGACGGTCTCGCAGACCGGGCAGCGACGTGCCATCTCGGCATCAACCTCGGTGGTTTCGAATGGGTGTTGTCAGGAGACACGGGCCTTCACCCCGGCTCGGATGGTTTCGGCCTGGTTCCGGTGGCCGCGGAGCCGATAGGAGGGGCCATCGATGCCGACGACAGCGGCCCGGTGCAGGAGCCGGTCCAGCATCGCGGCGGACGACCGTGGCGTCGCCGAACGCGGGGGCCCAGTCGGCGATACCGCCGTTGGTCGTCAGGATGGTGCTTGATTTCAGATACCGCTGGTTGATCACCTGGAACAGTACGGACGCGTCGTCCTCGGGCAACGGGAGGTGGCCCAGTTCATCGATGATCAGGAGTTTCGGGCCGGCGAAGAAGTTCATGCATGTCTTCCACCGGCCCTCCAGCGCGGCCTTGTGGCAGCGGGCGGCCAGGGCGGCCGCGGTGGTGAAGTGGACGCGGTTGCCCGCCTCGACCGTCGCTCTTCCCGGGGCCACGGACAGCATGATCTTGTTGACCCCGGGCGGCCCCGCGAACAGTACGTTGGAGGCGTCGTCGAGGAAGCGGAGGGTTGGTCTGCAGTCGGCGGAAGCGGGTGAGTTCGCCGACTCGCGCCGAGGTCTGCCAGGCCCTGCCCCCAGGTACGACATGCGCGGCAGGGCCCGCACGAGTCCCCGCCCTTCTACTTGTACGCGATGGCCGTGGCAGCGTGGATGCTCTGCGTGGGCATGGTGATCCGCAGTACGTGGGTGTCGGCGTCCCAGTGCCAGGCCGAGCGGGTCAGACGGGTGCCGGCCGCGCTCACTTGGCTCGGTGGTTCGTCGACGGCGAGGAAGGACACGGTCCAGGTGCGGCGGCTGACCTGTCCGGCGAAGGTTCCCTTGGCGGGTGCGATCGTCAGCAGGTGGGTGCCCTTGTGTTCGGCGTAGCGGATCCGGGTGGTTGCCGTACGTCCGGCATGCGAGGTGCTGCCGTCGTCCTCGTAGAGGGAGAAGGCGCGGGATGCTCCTGGGGCCACCGTGACGCTGACCTTGTCGAGCGGGCTCTGGCCGTCGTTGGGCACGTTGTCGGACCGGGTAGTGACGATGCCGCCCGCTCGGACGAAGACCGGCATGGTGTCCAGGGTGGTCGTGATGTCGTGCGTGGCTCCGCCGGCGGGTGCGGTATAGGTGCGGCCGGTGAAGTAGTCCGTCCACTGGCCGGGAGGGAACCACACCGACGTGGTGGTGTCGGTGCCGGGTGTGGTGACGGGTGCGATCAGCATGTCGGGGCCGTAGAGGTACTCGCTGTCCGCCTTGGTGTAGGCGTTCTCCTCCTCCGGGTACTGCAGGTACAGCGGGCGGACGATCGGGGTGCCGGTGGTGTTGGCCTCGTGCGCCAGGGTGTACGTGTACGGCACGAGCGCCTCGCGCAGTCGGAGGAACTTCTCCGCGGACTTCTGCGCTTCGGGGCCGTACTGCCACGGCAGTCGGTCGCTGTGGTTGCTGTGCAGCCGGTCGATGGGCTGGAAGGTGCCGAACTGCACCCACCGTGCGTACAGGTCGTCGGGCAGCTTGGTGGTGCGGTGGGTCTGGCCGTTCGAGGTGTATGTCTCGGCCCCGGGGATGCCGTATCCGTCGTTGTGGCCGCCGATGTCGTGGCTGACGGCGGCGAGGCCAGTGGCGGCCGACTCCCCCGGCGTATAGCCGATTTCGGCGCGCAGGGTGCCCCAGTTCGAAGTCGTGTCACCGGAGAAGTGGAGGGTACTGCGCTTGTCGGCCCAGGGGCCGGTGGGCAGGCCTACGCCGCCGCTGTAGCCGCCGGCCTGGAGGGAGCCGTAGGCGCGGGACAGGACGAAGCCGCGGTCGCTGGTCTCAGAGGTGAGGTCGGCGTACTCCTGGTTGATCCATGCGTCCGGGGTGGCTCCGGACTGCGAGGAGCGGGAGGCGTCGCAGCACCAGTCCAGCCACCAGAAGTCGTTGCCGGCCCGGTCCATCGGCCGGTGCAGGTCGAGGTAGGCCTTGAGCTGGTCGGGATCGCCGAAGTCGAAGGTGTAGCAGTCCGAGCCTGCGCTGCCTGCGCAACCGCCTTTTCTCAGCTTGCCCTTGGCCGTGCTCTGGGCCTTCGCGAACTGCGGGTCGGAGCCGAGGATGCTCGGGTGCACGTTCAGTGTGTTGTGCAGCCCTTGGCCGGTGGACCAGTCGAAGAATGCCTTGGGGTCGGGGAACTTGGCCGGGTCGAAGTTCCAACCACTCCAGGTGTTCGGCGACTTGAAGTCGGTGTCCGTGACCAGCACGTCCAGGGGTACGTCCGCCGCGCGGAACGCGGGCAGGATGGCGTTCTCGTAGTCGCTCGCGGTGCGGTCGATGTATTCGGAGTACCAGACGCCGTAGGCCCAGCGGGGCAGCAGCTGTGACGGCCCGGTCAGGGTGGCCAGGTCGGACAGGCCCTGCTGGTAGTCGTGTCCGAAGGCGAAGACGTAGCCGTCCTGGTAGGGCCGGCCGCCGTGGGCGGGGCGTGGGGTGGCCTTCTTGGTGCCGGTGTCGTAGACCGCGGAGGGGGTGTCGTCGAGCAGGTGCCAACCGTCGCGGTGTAGGAGACCGGGTGTGGTCCAGGGGGTGGGGTCGTTGTCGCCGTTGAGTCCGTCGAGGCTGCGGCGGTAGCCGCCCAGGGCGAGGTGGGGTGCGGGGGCGGCCTCTCCTTGCCGGCTCAGGGCGAGGGTGTCCAGGTTGACGTGGCAGCTGGTGGACTCCGGGCAGTTCAGGGTGACTTCGTCGGTGCCCGCCTTCAGCTCGACGGGGACGGAGGCCGACTGCCAGGTGTCCCAGTTGTCGGTGGCCGGGAGCGTGAGGGTGTGGGAGGCGCCGTCGCCGGTGGCGGCTTCGATCGTCCGTGACTGGTGCAGGCCGTCGCTGCCGGTGCCGTTGGCGTAGCGCAGGTTCAGCAGGTAGGTGCCGTCGGCGGGCACGCCGGTGATCCGGTCCGAGACAGCGGACCCCTGGTTGAGTTCGGCGGTGAAGCCGTAGCCGGCATGCCCCTGGTGATCGGTGGCGGTGATCGCGGAGCCCGACAGGAGGGCGTCCTCGGCCTCGCAACTGGTCCCGAAGCGGCAGCCGTTGACTGCGGTCTGCGCTCGGGACGGGTAGGTGGCGCCGGAGGTGAGGAGGGCGAGGCTGTCGATGTTGACGCTTCCGGAGTCGGCGGCGGCGCGGTGGAGTCTGACGGTGTGGGGACCGGGGCCGAGCGTCAGCGGCAGGCGGGCCACACCCCAGGTGTTCCAGTCCGATGTCGCGGGAAGCGTGAACGTCTTGTCGGCGCCGCCGTCCACGCTGAGGCTGAGGGTGCGTGACTCGTGGCGACCGTCGCTGCCTACCGCGTTGGCGTAGCGCACGGCGAGGTCGTAGGTTCCGGCGGACGGTGTTTGCAAGTCCGCGGCGAGGGAGTTGTTGTCCACCTCGAAACCGGCGAGGAAACCCTTGCCGCTGAACCCGCTGTGATCCGTGGCCAGGCCTGGACCGTCGTACAGCTGGTCCTCCGCCTCGCACAGGGCGCCGACGGCGCAGACGTCGTGCTGCCAAGGAGCCGCGAGCACCGGCGTCCGCCCTGCCTTGAAGGACGTCGTCAGGTTGTCGGCGTCGAAGGGACCGGAGCCGACCCGGTAGCGCAGGGTCATGGCGCTGGTGGCGATGGTCAGGACGCCGCCGCTGACGGACGAGGTGTAGGGGGGCGGTGTGAAGGAGTCCCGCCCGACGGCGTTGAAGGTGGGGCTGTCCTCGAAGCGGCCGTCCCCCGCGTACTCCGTCCGGATCAACGTCGGTGACAGGACTTCGAAGCGGGCGTCCTGCACGGTCACGGCGGAGGGGCGGGCCGGCCGGCTCCCGGTGCCCGCCGCCCCCACGCCTGGGGTGACCAGGCAGAGCCCCAGTGCCGTGACGGCCACCATCTGAACGACGACGGGGCGGCCCAGCCTGCGGCGGCATCCCGGCAAGGAAGGTTTCACAGCACTCTCCGTCTCCGGCCCAGCCAGGTCTGGGCAACCACCACCACGGCCAGGAACGCCCCGCTGACGACCTGCTGGTAGGCAGAGTCGAGCGAGCCGATCTGGTTGATCACGTTCTGGATGACCTTCAGCAACAGCACCCCGACCAGGGAGCCGCTGATGAAACCGAAACCGCCGCTGAGCAGGGTGCCGCCGATGACCACGGCGGAGATGGCCTCCAGCTCCATGCCGCTGCCGAGAATCGTGACGCCGGACAGCAGCCAGGCCGCGTTGAGTGCGCCGGCGAGCCCGGCGCACAGGCCCGAGAGCGTGTAGACGGAGACCTTCGTACGGGCCACCGGCGCACCCATCAGGGCTCCAGCGTCCTCGTTGCCGCCGACCGCGTAGACGTACTGCCCGAATCTGGTCCGGCGCAGCACGACGGCGCCGAGCACGAACAGCGCCACGGTGATCCACACGGGCACTCCGATGCCACCCAAGGAGCCCTGTCCGAGGGAGGCGAAGAAGGAGTCCTTGTCCACGAGATACGTCTTCGAGCCCTCGTCGGTGATGGCCAGCAGGATGCCCCGGGCGCCCAGCATCGCCGCCAGAGTGACGATGAACGGCGCCAGCCGCACGCGCGCGATCAGTACCCCGTTGACCAGGCCGATCAGTCCGCACACGGCAAGCGGCAGCAACAGGGCCACCGCCGTGCCGTACCGCGAGCCCCAGGCGGCGAGGACGCCGCCGAGGGCGAACAGCGAGCCCACCGACAGGTCGATGCCGCCGGTGACGATCACGAACGTCATGCCGAGGGCGACCACGGCGAGGAACGCCGAGGACAGCGCCATGTTCTCCAGGTTGTCGCCCGTCAGGAAGGTGTCGAAGCCCAGCGACGCCACGGCCATGGCGATCACGAGGGTGACGAGGGCGCCGTGTTGCTGCGCGAGCCCGCTCAGCCGTTCGGAGCGGTTCATACGCCCGGGACCGGCACCTTTGCGGCTCACGGTGTCGGTCGGCATTCCGGCCTCTTCGGTCTGCGTGGTCATCGCCTGCCTCGTTCCCGGGCCGCGTAGACGGCGAGGACGATCACCACGGCCTGGGCGATCTGGGTCCACGACGGCGGCAGATCGTGCTTGATGAGGGTGGTGGTGAGCAGCTGGATGAGCGCGGCACCCGCGACGGTGCCGCCGATGCGCACCCGTCCGCCGCTGAGCGGGGTGCCGCCGACGACCACGGCGGTGATGGCGGACAGTTCCATCAGGGTGCCGAGGGAGGTGGGGTCGCTCGCGGCGAGGCGGGCGGTGGCGAGCACGCCCGCGATCGCGGCGAGGGCGCCGGAGCAGACGTAGACCACGACCAGAACCCGGCGTACCGGGAGTCCGGCGAGCCGGGCCGCCGGCCGGCTGTCGCCGATGGCCAGGACCTGCCGCCCGAAGGTGGTGCGGCGCATCACGAACGCGACCAGCACCGCGAGCGCCGCGGCGATGAGGACCAGGTAGGGCACGCCCAGCACGTCTCCGGAGCCGACTGCCGCCAGGCCGGGGTCGCGTACGTCCTTGAGCTGGGGCAGCAGGACCAGGGCAAGCCCGCGTCCGGCGACCATCAGGGCAAGGGTGGCGACGATGGGCTGGACGCCGACGAACGCGATCAGGGCGCCGTTCGCGACGCCGACCACGGCACCCGCGGTCACCGCGATCAACGCGGCGATCCAGGGCCCGTAGCCGAGGTAGAGCGAGAGCAGGGAGGTGGCCAGTGCCATCACCGAACCCACCGACAGATCGACGCCCTCGGTGCCGATCGCCAGCGCCATGCCCAGCGCGACGATCAGGACGGGGGCGACCTGGACGGCCTGGGTGCGGAAGTTCTCCGCGGAGGCGAACTGGGGGGTGAAGGCGAAGTTGAACAGCAGCAGCGCCAGGACGCCGGTGTACACGCCGTAGTCCTGGAGCAGGCGCAGCAGCCGGGTACGGTCCAGCGCGCCGCGCGCGAGGGTGAGTTCAGTCATCGCTTTCTCCAGCGGGTACGGCGGCGATGGCACGCATCAGCTCGCCCTCGGTGACGGCGTCACCGGTCAGCTCACGGACCACGACGCCGTCCTTGAGGACCACCACGCGGTCGCTGCCCTCGATCAGTTCCTCGGTGTCGGAGGAGATCAGCAGCACGGCGAGGCCGTCGTCGGCGAGTTCGTCGATGAGTGCCTGTACCTCGGCCTTGGCGCCGACGTCGATGCCGCGGGTCGGCTCGTCCAGGAGCAGGACCTTCGGGTGCAGGGCCAGCCAGCGGGCCAGCAGGACCTTCTGCTGGTTGCCGCCGGAGAGTTCGCCGACCTTCTGGTGCGCTCCCGCGGCCTTGATGCGCAGCCGTTTCATGAACGTCTCCACAATCCGGTCGACGCGGGCGTCGTCGACGAGGCCGAAGCGGGACAGCCCGGGCAGGGCGGCGAGCGCGATGTTCTCGCGGACCGACAGGCCCGGCATGATGCCCTCGGTCTTGCGGTCCTCCGGCAGCAGGCTGATGCCGGCGCGGATCGCGGCGGCGGTCGAGCCCGCCCGTACCGGGACGCCGGCGACGACGACCCGGCCGGTGTCGGTGGGCAAGGCCCCGGCGATGGCCTTGGCGGTCTCGCTGCGGCCGGAGCCGAGCAGCCCTCCCAGGCCCACGACCTCACCGGGCCGGACCGACAGCGACACGTTCCGCAGACTGTGACGTACCGTCAACTCGACTGCGGTCAGGATCGGTTCGGCGCCGGTGTCGTGCGAGCCGGAGAACTTGGTCATGCCTTCCGCGCGCACCTCGCCGATCTCCCGGCCGAGCATCATGGACACCAGCCGCAGCCGGTCGAGGTCGGCGAGCGGGCCGGTGTGCACGACGCGTCCGTCGCGCAGGACGGTGATCGTGTCGCAGAGTTCGTACAGCTCGTCCATGCGGTGACTGACGTAGACGACCGCGACGCCGCGCTCGCGCAGCATGCGGATCACCTCGAACAGAGTCTGCACCTCGCGCGGTTCGAGGCAGGAGGTCGGCTCGTCCATGATGACGACGCGGGCCTCGACGGCGACGGCACGGGCGAGCGCGACCATCTGCTGGGTGCCGACGCCGAGTTCGCGCAGCGGCCGGTGTACGTCGACCCGGATGCCGAGTCCGCGCAGCGCCTCGTCGGCCTCGCGGTGCATGCGCCGGAAGTCGACCAGGCCCAGCCGGCCCAGCGGTTCGCGGCCGAGGAACAGGTTGCGGGCCACGCTCATCAGCGGGACGAGGTTGACCTCCTGGTAGATGGTGGAGATACCCGCCTGCTGGGCCTGCAGCGGTGTGGTGAAGCGGACCGGTTCTCCGTCGTACAGCACCTCGCCGTGGTCGGGCCGGTACACCCCGGTGAGCACCTTGATGAGCGTCGACTTGCCCGCGCCGTTCTCGCCGACGAGCGCGTGCACCTCCCCGGCGCGCGCGGTGAAGTCCACGTCGGACAGCGCGCGCACGCCGGGGAAGGTCTTGGACAGCTGGGTGACCGAGAGCACGTCAGTAGGCCTTGCCGAGGTCCGACCGGGCGTTGGTCTTGTCGTAGGCGCTGTCCTTGATAACGATGTCCTGTCCGACCTTCTCGCCCTTGGTGAAGGTGTCGAGGGTCTGGAAGGCGAGCGGCCCGAAGCGCGGGTTGGACTCGATCACCGCGTAGATCCAGCCGTCCACGATGCTCTGTACGGCATTGCGGGTTCCGTCGATGGTCACGATCTTGACGTCGCCGGCCTTCTTTCCCGCGCCCTTGAGGGCGTTGACGGCGCCGAGGCCCATCTCGTCGTTCTCGGCGTAGATCCCGGTGATGCCGGGCTTGGACTGGATGAGGTTCTCGGTGACCGACTGGCCCTTCTCGCGGGCGAATTCGCCGGTCTGACGGAACACGACCTTCAGGCCGGGGGCCTTCTCCTTGATGCGGTCCTCGAAGCCCGCGGTGCGCTCGGTGGTCACGTTGTTGCCGGCCGCGCCGAGCAGGATGGCGATCTCGCCCTTGCCGCCGGTCGCTTCGATCATCTGGTCCGCGGCCCGTTTGCCCTGCTCGACGAAGTCGGAGCCGATGAAGCTCACATAGTCCTTGCAGGCCGCTGCGTTGATCTTGCGGTCGATGGTCACGATCGGGATGTGCTTGGCGGCCGCGGTGCGCAGCACCGGCTCCCAGCCGTCGGAGTTGAGCGGGGCGATCACCAGCAGGTTCGCGCCCTTGGCGATGAGGTCCTGGACGTCGCTGATCTGCTTGGAGAACTGCGACTGGGCGTTGGCGGTGAGTAGTTCGACGCCCTGTGCCTTGGCTTCGGCCTTGATGGAGGCGGTCTCCGCGATCCGGAAGGGGTTGGCCTCCTTCTCGGACTGGGAGAAGCCGACGGTGGCGCTTTTCAGATCGATTTTCCGCCCGCCGTAGGCGTCGATGGTGCAGGTCGGGCCGGCGGCGGTGCCGGGCGAGGCGACCACCTGGCCGGCGTCGTCCTGCTTCGAGGTGGAGGGCTTCGTGCCCGAATCGTCCTCGGACTTGGTGCATCCGGTCGCGAGCGCGAGGCTCGTCACGAGGCCGGCGGCGAGAAGCGTTCGCGCGGAGGTGCGACGGACAAGTGCGGTGGGCTTCATGAGTGTCCCCAAACGGCACGGCCCCGGAGCTGAGAGCGCTCTCGGGGAGGCTTGCTCTTGCGTCAACTCGGCGTGCTCGTCGTTCAGGGGAGGTTTTTACATCGTTGGAAGAGCCGTGTAAAGCCTTCCGTCCGAAATCTCGTCACCGTCGGCCCAAGGTGCTCTCCCGCTCAACCAGCTCGAACTTCGCGGTCAGTTCGCGCCCGCCGGGCTCCTCGCGGCCCGAAAGACTGCGCAGCAGCGAGGCGACGGCCATCTTCGCGATGGCCTGCTTGTCCGGCGAGACCGTCGTCAGGGTGACGGCGCCGAAACGCCCCTCCGCGATGTCGTCGAAGCCCACCACCGCCACGTCCCAGGGCACCCGCAGACCCCGCTCGTGCAGCACCCGCATCGCCCCGATCGCGATCAGGTCGTTGAAGGCGAAGACACCGTCCGGACGCACGCCGGAGTCCAGCAACTCGGCCATCGCACGCGCCCCGTCGTCCCGGTCCCAGCCGCCGACCGGCACCACCAGGCTGTCCGGCGCGGGTACCCCGGCCGCCGCCAACTCCGCGCGCCAGCCGTCCAGTCGCAGGTGGGCGGGCTGGTTCAAGGAGTCGGTGCGCACGCCCAGGTAGGCGATCCGGGTCCGGCCGCGGCCCAGCAGATGACGCACCGCGCACCGGGCCGCCGCCACGTTGTCGATCGCGATGTGGTCGAAGGGCAGGCCGTACTCGCGCTCACCGAGCAGCACCAGCGGTACGTCGCCGGACCGGCCCTGCAGATCCTCGGCCTCCAGGGTCAGTGGGCTGAGGATCAGCCCGTCGATCACACCGCCCCGGAATCCTTGGCTGACCAGGATCTCCTGTTCGCGCTCGCCCCGCGTGTGGTCGAGCAGGACGGTGAACTCGTGCTCCGCGGCCGCGTCGATCACGGCGCCGGCCAGCTCCGCGAAGTACGGGTTACCGAGCTCGGGAACGGCGAGCGCGATGATCCCCGTACGGCCCTTGCGCAGATGTCGCGCGGTCAGATTGGGCCGGTAACCGAGCTCGTCGATCGCCGCCTGCACCCTGGCGCGCATGGCCGGGGTGACGTGCGGATAGTTGTTCACAACGTTGGACACGGTCTTGATCGAAACGCCCGCGCGTTCCGCCACGTCCCTCAGGCTGACCCGCAAGGGATCTCCTCAGCATCGATGAGTGCCCCGTACCCCGGGGATTGTCATGCCACTGGACAGAGGTCGAGAGCCGTGCTCTCATGCCAACTGCCGTTCCTTCCAACGTTGTACAGACTGAAGCAACGAGCCGCCACCCTTCCTCACCCAAGGAGGATTCGTGCGCATCAGACCTCTCGGACAACGCCTCGCCCTGCTGCTCGCCGCGGCACTGGGCCTTGCCGGCCTCACCGCGGCACCCGCCGCCACCGCGGCCGACGATCCCGTCGAAGTCCACGGCCTCAAGGGCGAGTACTACACCCAGTCCGCCCCCGGCGCCTTCGACTTCCACGAGCTCAAAGCCACCGGGTTCGACCCGAACCTCGACTTCGACACCCTGGAGCCGCGTCTGAACTTCGCCACCGGCCAGTCGGACGACGTCAGCGTCCGCTGGACCGGGAAGATCGTCCCGGAGAAGACCGGCCCCCACACCTTCTCGATCATCGGCGACAACGGCTTCCGGCTGTGGGTCGACGGGAAGGCGGTCATCGACCACTGGGTGGACGACTGGGACCGCGAACAGACGGGCCAAGCCGTCGAGTTGACTGCGGGCAAGGCCTACGACATCAAGGTCGAATACTTCGAGCACTACGGCGGCTCCAACCTCCACCTGCGCTGGACCCCGCCCGACGGCACAAAGACCGCGGTACCGCAGTCCGCGTTCCGCCTGCCCGACGGCTTCGACTACGACGGAGCCGTCTCCACCGCCGTCCTGGCGAGCGGCCGTACCCTCGCCCTCGAGTTCGCGCAGCCGCTCAACGCGCCGCCGGCCGGTCTCGGCGAGCACCTCGACGCCGTGATCGGGGGCGCCGCCTGGCCCCTGGGGGATGCCCGGCTGGACTCCGCCGACCCCCGGAAGCTGCTCATCACGCTGAAGGAGCCCGTCGTCGGCAACAAGACCGGCACCGCGTCAGGTCTCGCCGACGTGCGCTACGACGGTAAAGGCGGGTTGACCGGCACGGACGGCAACGTTGTCAACTCCTTCTGGAGCAGCGGTGCCAACAGGTCGACGTACGAGTTGCGCACCAAGTGGGCCGACAAGGTCGGGCCGGGCAACGCCCACCCGGAGTACCCGAGGCCCCAACTCACGCGTGGTGCCTGGCAGAACCTCAACGGCTCCTGGCAGTTCGCCGCAGCCACGGCGGGAGAACAACCGCCGGTGGGCAGGAAGCTCGGCGAGAAGATCCTCGTCCCGTACCCCGTCGAGTCGCAGCTGTCCGGGCTCGAACGGCACGAGGACCGCATGTGGTACCGGCGTACCTTCACCGTCCCGGCCGGCTGGAAGATCGGCTCCGGCAAGAGGCTGCAACTGAACTTCGGCGCGGTCGACTGGCGAGCGGAGGTGTATGTCAACGGCACCAAGGTGGCCGAACACCAGGGCGGATACGACAAGTTCAGTGCCGACGTCACCGACGCCCTCAAGCCCGGCCGCATCCAGGAGCTGATCGTCGGCGTCTACGACCCCACCGACGCGGCCGACGGCGAGAACCCGCCGGTCGGCAAGCAACGCCTGGACCCCAGCGGCATCTGGTACACGCCGACCTCCGGTATCTGGCAGACGGTGTGGATGGAACCGGTGGCCGCCGACCACGTCGACCAGCTCAATCTCACCCCGAACGTCGACGCCGGCACTCTCACCGTCGAGCCGCAGGGCGTCCGCGACGGCCTGCCGGTCACGGCGACGGCCTACGAGGGCAAACGCAAGGTGGCCACCGTCACCGGCCGCAGCGGCAAGCCCCTGGCCCTGCGCATCCGAAACCCGCGTCTGTGGTCGCCCGACGACCCGTTCCTCTACGACCTGAAGGTGAGCGTCGGAGCCGATCGTGTCGGCAGCTACTTCGGGATGCGGTCGATCAAGGTCGAGAAGGTGAACGGTGTCCCGCGCACCCTCCTCAACGGCAAGCCGATCTTCATGATGGCCACTCTGGACCAGGGCTTCTGGCCGGACGGCCTGTACACCGCCCCGACGGACGAGGCTCTCGGCTACGACCTGAAGATGCACAAGAGCATGGGCTTCAACGCGGTGCGCAAGCACATCAAGGTCGAGCCCGACCGCTGGTTCTACTGGGCCGACCGGCTCGGCCTGATGGTGTGGCAGGACATGCCCGCGATGACGGCCGGAGTGAACCCGTCCGCCCAGGCGCGCGCCGAGTACGAGCGCGAGATGAAGCAGATGATCGACGAGCACTTCAGCAGCCCGTCGGTCGTCATGTGGGTCACCTTCAACGAGGGCTGGGGCCAGTACGACATGGCCCGCATCGCCGACCAGGCCAAGTCCTGGGACCCGACCCGGCTGGTCAACTCCATGTCCGGGCTCAACCTCGGCGACGACGGCGGCACCGGCGACATCATGGACGAACACGGCTATCCCAGTCCGGCCCTGCCGCCCCACCCCGACGGTCGACGTGCCCTGGTCAGCGGTGAGTACGGCGGACTCGGCCTTGCCGTACCGGGACACGCCTGGTCCGTGCAGCAGTCGTACGTCGACGTCGACCCGGCGACCTACACCGACGACTACCTGGCCAAGCTCGCCGAGGTCCACGCGCTGGCCTGCAAGGGCGGCAACGGCGCGGTATACACCCAGATCTCGGACGTCGAGGGTGAGCTCAACGGCCTGCTGACGTACGACCGCAAGGTCGTCAAGCCCGACGTCCAACGGCTCAGGACGGCCCAACAGGCGCTGATCTCCGACGCCTCACGGGCCACCCCGGCCGGGTGCGCCTGACGCCCACCCGGAATCGGCGAACGCCTCCCCGCGCCGCGCCGAGTGTCCTGCGCCGTCCATGAAAAGGGTGCGGTCCGCCGCCGTTCGGACGGCGGCGGACCGCACTCCCGCCGCTGTCACCGGGTTCATCACCGCACAACTTCAAACGGACTCCGTCCAACAGGTTGTTCACGAGTCCGATGATGAAGTCGTCGGTGACGGGTTCGTCGGGGATGAGCAGTCGGTGGTAGACGGCGCCCCAGAGCTGGTCGACGAGGATTGCACGTCAATGTCGGTGCGGATCTGGCCGAGCTCGCGGGCTCGGTGGAGGCGTTCTCCCGCCAGCCGGCGCCGCTGCGACGAGAAAAGCTTCCGGTAAGCGGTGGCCAGGTCCTGGTCCGTCTGTGACTCGCCGCTGAGCTCGGCCAGTATGCGACCGCCCGGGGTCTGGGTCATGACCTGGGCGAAGGCACTGTGCGTAGAGCTGCGCGTGCGGCACCGGCCAGAACGGCGCGACGGTCCGGCCCGCCTCCACCTTCACGTCGTAGGCGCTGGCTTCCTTCAGCTTGTCGATGATGCCCAGGACGAGTAACGCGGAGGTCGTCAAGCGTGCGTCAGCCATCCGGCGACCGTATCTCCCGCGCATCCGCCCCCGCGCCCCCGCAAGGACGGCGTCCGATCCATGAGCAGGGCGACGACGCGTACTTGTCCCACCGTCGATTCCCGCTAGCGTGGGGGCGCCAGATCAGCAGGTCCCGCCTCTCCCCCACCACAGGAGGCTCCGTGCCCATCCGTCCTCGCCGGCTCGCCGTGCCCGCTCTGCTCACGGCGGCCGCCCTCGCCGTGGCGGCTCCGGCCGCCCAGGCCAGCGGCAGCAAGATGACCCAGTCGGCCGCGGCCGCGAAACTCTCCGCCGCGGGCATCACCTGGAGCTCCAGCGGCAACTGCACCACTCGCTCCAACTCGACGTGCACGTCCTTCGACCAGATCAACTCCGGCACGGTCGACGCCATGATCACGCTGAAGCGGGCCAGCGGCTGTGCCGTCAACATCACCGGTGGCACGGAGGTCGGCCACG
Source organism: Streptomyces sp. NPDC054834 (assembly GCF_053611185.1). Classification (NCBI taxonomy): domain Bacteria; kingdom Bacillati; phylum Actinomycetota; class Actinomycetes; order Kitasatosporales; family Streptomycetaceae; genus Streptomyces; species Streptomyces sp. NPDC054834. Next base: position 51,938 of record NZ_JBSGZV010000040.1, read on the forward strand.
CGTCCGGCACCTACAGCCACTACAACGGCTACAAGGTCGATCTGGCGCACAACTCGTGTCTGGACGGCTATGTGCACAACAGCTTCGCCTACATCGGCTACCGCGGTGACGGCTACCCGCAGTGGCAGGCCGCCTCCGGCAACCTCTACTGCGACGAGGGCAACCACTGGGACGTCACGGTCTACTGAACTCGCGGCGGGGCTCACGCGCGACGCGGCGTGGAGCCGGCGGGTCAGCCGTCTACAGTGCGCAGGAAGTGGTCGGCATCCTCTGGCTCGGCCAGCCGGCCCAGCTCCAGCCAGGAACCGTCGTGGAAGCGGAGCCGGAACGTGGCGAAGCCCCGCAGCCGGCCCGCGTCGCCCTCGGCGCTCGCCTGTTCCGCGGTGAACACCGCGACGGTCCGGAAGTCGCTCGCCCGGGTCTGCGAGACCCGTCGGCCCGGGGACGCGGCGACGCAGATCCTCTCGCCCCCCAGCATGACGAGCCGCTTGGGATTGGCGGAACGGCCGTACCAGCGCAGCAGCAACGGGCCCGCGGTCAGACTCCAGTCGCCGTCGGCGAGCAGGGTGTCGCCGCTCAGCTGGACAGTGAACTTGCGGCCGATGAAACGGGCTTGCGGCCGATGAAACGGGCTTGCGGCCGATGAAACGGACTGGATTCGACGGCCGAGAACGAGGTGCTGTCCCGGTTGCAGGAGTTGTTGTTCCCATCGGTCCCGGGAGTCACCGTTGTGGCCATGCATACGGACGTCGAGGCGATACGCGTCGAAGCCCGGTGCACGCCCATCGGGGCCGCCTGCCCAACCACTCCCACTGGACGGAACGAGTCCGCAGCTCCTAGCAGGCCGGCCGCTCCTGAACCCAGGTGAACGCCCCCGTTTCCGGGTCCCTCTTCTGCCGGATCCCTTGACACCTTGATGGCATGCCCTCAACACTCCTCGGCGGGAGAGCGCTCTCCCGAACGTTTCCTGGCGCCCCCACGTCAGCTCGCCTGACGTCACGTCATAGGGACGCCTCGCGACGGCCTCTGACACCCCCACCGTTCAGGAGGAGGTCTCCATGCCACAGAGATCGAAAGGCCTGTCAGCCACGCTGATCACCGGCGCGTTCCTGCTGACCTCGCTCGGCCTCGGCGGCGTCGCCATCAGCGCCGGGCCGCCCACACCGCACAGCGCCGCCGCGCAGTCGTTCGCGGCCACCCACTCCGGTCATGCCATGGCCGCGTCCACGGCCAACTCCCCGGAGGATCCGGACGGCGACGGCTACATCCCCGCGAACCCGCCCGTCACCGGCGTGACGCCGTCCACCCAGGACCCGCCGCACCGCTACTTCCACGAGTTCCAGGCCAACTGCTCTGTCACCCACACCAGGCCGGACGACCCCATCGTCTACCCGCAGCAACCGGGCAAGTCCCACGACCACACCTTCATGGGCAACACGACGACCGACGCCAACAGCACGACCGCCTCGCTGGCGGCCGGCGGCACCACGTGCAAGGCCCCCGGCGACCTGTCCGGCTACTGGATGCCCACCCTCTACAACGGCGACCAGCAGATCCTGCCCGTCGGACCGCAGGTCATCTACTACAAGGCCGGTGTCACTGACTACACCAGCGTCCGGCCCTTCCCCAAGGGCCTGCGCTTCGTCGTCGGCAACCCCATGCAGAGCGCCGACGAGTTCCGGCACCACCCCGGCTTCGTCGAGGGCTGGGAGTGCGGTGACAGCTTCTTCAACACCGAGTTCCCCGCGACCTGCCCCGACCGCGCGGACGTCCAGCTCAACATCCGTTTCCAGGCGCCCAGTTGCTGGGACGGCAAGTACCTCGACACCCCCGACCACAAGAGCCACATGGCCTACCCCGTGGTCAAGCCCGGCACGAACGACAACATGTGCCCGGCCGACCACCCGGTCGCACTGCCGATGATCGAGTTCAAGATGGCCTTCCCCGTCAACGGCGACATGTCGAAGGTGCGGCTGTCCAGCGGAACGGGTCACAGCTTCCACTACGACTTCTTCAACGCCTGGGACGCTCCCACGCTCAAGGCCCTGGTCGACCACTGCGTCATCGGCGGGCTCCAGTGCGACGCGCGCGGCTACGACGAGACCCACCCGGAGGCGGGCGCCGCGCTCGACGAGCACTACCGACTGCCTTGAGGAGTTCGCGAATGACCCCACGACCCCGCACCCGCCGCATCGCGGCACCCCTCACCGCCGGCGTGCTGGCAGCCGGATTCCTCGCCGCTCTGCCCGCCACCCAGGCCCACGCCGCGGGCAGCGTCGTCAAGGTCACCGGCAGCCAGGGCGCCTGGCAGCTGACGGTGGACGGGCAGCCGTACCAGATCAAGGGCCTGACCTGGGGCCCGAGCGTTGCGGACGCCGAGAAGTACATGCCGGATCTCAAGTCCATGGGCGTCAACACGATCCGCACCTGGGGCACCGACGCCACCAGCAAGCCGCTGTTCGACTCCGCGGCCGCCCAGGGCATCAAGGTCGTCGCGGGCTTCTGGCTGCAACCGGGTGGCGGACCCGGCAGCGGCGGTTGCGTCAACTACCTGACCGACACCGCCTACAAGAACCAAGTGCTCGATGAGTTCCCCAAGTGGGTCCAGACCTACAAGGACAACCCCGGCGTGCTCATGTGGGACGTCGGCAACGAGTCTGTCCTCGGGCTGCAGAACTGCTACAGCGGCGACGAACTGGAGAGACAGCGCGACGCCTACACCACCCTCGTCAACGACATCACCAAGAAGATCCACGCCGTCGACCCCGACCACCCGGTCACGTCCACCGACGCATGGGTCGGCGCCTGGCCCTACTTCAAGAAGAACGCGCCGGACCTCGACCTGTACGCCGTGAACTCCTACAACGCGGTCTGCGACATCAAGTCGGCCTGGCAGCAAGGGGGTTACACCAAGCCCTACATCGTCACCGAGACCGGGCCGGCCGGCGAGTGGGAGGTCCCCGACGACGCCAACGGCGTCCCGTCGGAGCCCTCCGACCAGGCCAAGGCCGACGGCTACACGCGGGCCTGGGGCTGCGTCACCGGGCACAAGGGGGTCGCGCTCGGCGCCACGATGTTCCACTACGGCACCGAGTACGACTTCGGCGGCATCTGGTTCAACCTGCTGCCCGCCGGCCAGAAGCGCCTGTCGTACTACGCCGTGAAGAAGGCCTATGGCGGCGACACCAGCCACGACAACACCCCGCCCGTCATCTCCGACCTGACCGTGGAGGGCGGTGCGGGCCAGGTGCAGGCCGGACGTGACCTCGTCCTGGCCGTGCAGGCCTCCGACCCCGACGGCGACCGGATCTCCTACGAGGTCCTCGACAACAGCATGTACATCGACCAGAGCAAGAACCTGGCCTCGCTGCCCTCCACCGACCTCGGCGGCGGCCGTCTCAGGATCACCGCACCCGACCGCCCGGGCGTCTGGAAGGTCTACGTCAAGGCGACGGACGGCCGGGGCAACGTCGGCGTCGAGACCCGCTCGATCCGCGTCGTCCCACCGGTTCCTTCCGGCACCAATGTGGCACGGGGCAAACCCGCCACCGCCTCGTCCTACCAGGCGAGTTACGGTGACTGCCCGTGCACCGCGGCCAACGCGGTCGACGGCAATCAGGCCACGCGCTGGGCCAGTGACTGGAGCGACCCCCAGTGGCTCCAGGTCGACCTCGGCACCCGCACCACGTTCCGGCACGTCCAGCTGTCCTGGGAGGCTTCGTACGCCAAGGCCTACACCATCCAGACCTCCGACGACGGCCAGAACTGGCAGACCGTACACACCGTGTCCGACGGCAACGGCGGGATAGACGACTTCGACGTCACCGGGACCGGCCGCTACGTCCGCATCAACGGCACGGCGCGGGGCTCCGGTTGGGGCTACTCGCTCTACGAGTTCGGCGTCTACGCCTGACGGACGGCCCTCTCCCGGAGCGCACGACCCGCTCCGGGAGAGCACTCTATTGCCTGATTCGCAGGTCCGTTAGGGTGCCTGCATGAGCAGACGGGCCCCGACGCTGGAGGACGTCGCCCGGGAGGCCGGTGTCTCCCGGGCGACCGTGTCCCGGGTCGTCAACGGCATCCGCAACGTGGATCCCGAGATACAGGAGGTGGTCCGCGGGGCCATCGAGCGGACGGGTTACGCGCCCAACCGGGCCGCCCGTTCCCTGGTGACACGGCGGGCCGAGACCGTCGCCCTCGTGGTGTCCGGCGCCGGGGACACCACGGACGCCGGCCAGAACGCCTTCGCCACATCGGTGTTCGCGGACCCGTTCTTCGGACGGGTCATCAGCGGGATCGTCGGCTTCCTGCGCCCCCGCTCGATGCACCCCGTCCTCCTGTTCGCCGAGTCCGCCGAGGCGCGGGAGGAGGTGCTGACCTACCTGCGCCAAGGCCGTGCCGACGGCGCCCTCGTGGTCTCCACCCACGCGGACGACCCGCTGCCCGCCCTTCTCGCCGACGCCCGGCTTCCCGCGGTGCTCTTCGCCCGTCCGTCCCGTCCGGTCCCGCTCACCTACGTGGACCTGGCGCACCGGGACGGCGGACGCCTCGCCGCGGAGCACCTCCTCGCGCGCGGCTGTCGCCGACCCGCCACGGTCTGCGGCCCCCTGGACGTGGCGGCGAGCCAGGAGCGCCTTACCGGGTTCCGTGACACGCTAGCCCGCCACGGACACCCCTACGTCCCGGTCGCCGAGGGCGGGTTCACCCTGGACAGCGGTCTCGCGGCCATGTCCGACCTGCTGGCCCGCCACCCCGACACGGACGGCGTGTTCGCCGCCAACGACCTCATGGCGCAGGGCGCCTGCCAGGTCGTACAGGAGCGCGGACGCCGGGTGCCCGAGGACGTCGCGGTCGTCGGCTTCGACGACTCCAGCATCGCCGTGACCTGCCGACCCCAGCTGACCACGATCCGCCAGCCGGTCGAGGAGATGGCGGCGGAGATGGCCCGCCTGCTCGACGAGCACATCCACGGCGGCCGCACCGATGCGACGTCGGTCATCTTCGACCCGGAGCTGGTGGTCCGCGACTCGGCCTAGCTGTGCTGTTCGGACAGGTTGGCGACGCGGCTGGCTGGTGTGTGCCCGTCGATGCCGGTCACGCCGCAGGAACTGTGCCGCGCCCTGCCCACGCCGGCCGCCGCAGCGGCTGATCACGTCCGTCGGCCGCCGGCGCGAGTGGAGCCCTGGCCCGGCCAGTGGGCGCCACTTCAGCCGTGTGCGGGGTGCCTGGCCCGGTACGACGACCTCGTGACCCCTGTGGTGCTGGCCTGCGGCGAGCCGTGGCAGGTGTGCGTGCGGCACGGCCGGTGGCTGCGCAGCACCGGCGGCGGTTGCGGCTACAGCAGCGGGTGGGGCCGTATGCGCGGGCGCTGCCGACCGATGCGCTGCACCGGCTTCCTGAACGTCGGCTCAGCGGGGCTCGCCGAACCAACGGTCGAGCGCCGGTTCCAGGTCATCCGCGCCTGCCCAGCACACGTAGCCGTCCGGCCGGATGAGCATCGGCTCGGTGTCGGCGCCCTGGCCCACCCGGTCCACCCGGTCCGACCAGGTGCCGGCGACCCCGGCGAACGTGTCGGCCGGGTCCAGCAGGATGCCGTGCCCGAACCGCAGCAGTTCGTGCACCCGGGCCGGGCCGAGGTCCAGGTCCGGTGCGGGCCGGCCGACGAGCGGATGGGTTTCGGCGCCCGGCATCGGGTAGCGGATGGCCATCCCGGACGTCAGGTCGGCGAGATAGTGCTGGACGTCCGGCAATTGGGCCATGGCCGTGAAGATCTCCCGGGCGGCCAGAACGTCCGGATCGCGAGTGCCGGTCCAGTCCATCAGCAGGCTCTGTGCCCGAACGTTGCGCAATACGGCGGCCCCGGCCGGATGCCGTTCCGCGTGATACGTGTCGAGCAGGTTCTTTGGTGCCCAGCCGTGCACGGCGGCGCCGAGCTTCCAACCGAGGTTGAGCGCGTCCTGCATCCCGGTGTTCATGCCCTGCGCGCCGAGCGGAAGGTGGACATGGGCGGCATCGCCCGCCAGGAACACCCGCCCGTGCCGGTACTGCTCGACCTGCCGTGACGCGTTGGTGACACGGCGGGCGTAGCGCAGTTCGTGCAGGTGCACCCGCGTTCCGAACACGGTGCGCAGGCCGTCGCGGATTTCGTCCTCGGTGACCGGGACCTCCCTCGGCAGTGACTGGCCCGGCCCGCCGAGGACCAGTCGGCGCAGCTGCCTGCCCTGCGGATCGGTGCCGAGCGGGAACAGTGCCGCCCAGTGCCCGTCCTCGTTCCAGGTGTGCGACGCGGACGGATCGACGCCGCTCAACCGCACGTCGGCGGCGATGACCGTCAACGTACCGGGCTGACCGGGGAACCCGGCCCGCAGTAGCGACCGTACGGTGCTGTGGGCTCCGTCGGCGGCGACGAGGTAACGGGAGCGGAGGGTGGCGCCGTTGGCGAAGGCCGCGGTGACCCCGTTCTCGTCCTGGGCGAGGCCGACCAGTTCGTGGTCCCTGCGGGCATGGAGGCCGTGCGCGGCGAGGTGCTGCTCGAAGAATCCCTCGATCACCACCTGCGGCACGGACCGCCACGGCAGACGGTGCCGGGCGTAATGGGGCGGCAGCGGAATACCGGCGAAATGGCCGGTGGTGACGGGGTGATCTCCGGTGGCCAGCAAAGGCTCCAGCAGCCCTCGTTGGTCGAGCGCCTCCAGGGTGCGAGGCTGCACGCCGCCTGCCTTGGACAGGTCACTGCGCTGCGACAGCTTGTCGACCAGCACGGTCGACACCCCCGCCAGCAGCAGCTCGTTGGCCAGCGTCATGCCGGTCGGGCCGGCGCCGACGACGAGCACATCGGTGTCCATGGACTCTCCTCTGGCTGTGTTCGATCAGGACAGACGCAACGCTGCGTCGGCCGAGCCGCCCGAGCCAGAAACCGGCCCGATTGCGCTGTTATCTGACGACGTCTAACCTCGGCTCGGTGGAATCCGACTACGACGAGCTGGATCTTCGGCTCGTGCACGCCCTGCAGATCAACGGCCGTGCCCCGTTCAGCACCATTGCCGCGGTTCTCGGCGTGTCGGATCGCACCATCGCCCGCCGGTACGCCCGGTTGCGGTCGGCCGGGGCGGTGCGGGTGCTGGGCGGGGTCGACCCAACCGCGCTGGGTGCCACCCTGTGGTTCCTGCGGGTGCGGTGTGCGCCCGCCGCGTCGCTCCCGGTCGCCGAGGCGCTGGCCAGACGCCCCGACACCTCCTGGGTGAGCCTCAGCTCCGGCGGCACCGAGATCACCTGCGTGGTCCGTACCGAGAGCGAGGCGGACAGCGAGGCACTGCTGCTGGCCAAACTCCCCCGCACCCCGCGCGTGGAGGGCGTGACCGCGCACTCCTTGCTGCACGCCTTCTACGGCGGCCCGGACAACCTGGTCGGAAAACTCGGGTCGCTGGACGTGGAGGCGATCGAGCGACTGCGCCCGCCTCCGGTGCCGCATCGACGGGGACCGGTGCGGCTCGACGACGGTGACCGCAAACTCCTCGCCTTGCTCGCCACCGACGGCCGGGCCGGGTTCGAGCAGTTGGCCGCGGCGACCGGCTGGTCGCCGACGACGGTCCGGCGCCGGATGACGGAGCTGCGCGAACACGGCCTGCTCTATCTCGACATCGACGTCGACTGGCGCATGTTCGGCGTGAACGTCCGAACCCTGCTCTGGCTCTCCGTCGCCCCCGCACACCTGGAGGAGGCCGGTCAGGCGCTGGCCGGGCATCCGGAGATCGCGTTCGCCGCCGCCACGACCGGCCCGACCAACCTGTACGCGAGCGTGGTGTGCACGAACCAACGGGAGCTGTACCGGTACCTGACCACCCGGGTCGCCGCACTCCCAGCCATCACACACATCGAAACGGCACCAGTGATCAGGACCGTCAAGCAGGCAGCGAACCGGACATAGCAACCGACCAACCCCCTGCTGGTTCCATCGCGCAAAGCACGGTGGGTGTCACCGGCTCCGGCGCTGGACCGGCCGCCTGGCTGCACAGCGGCCCTGACAGTCAGCCCGGCGGCTCCGTCCGACGTCAGAGCGCGACCTGATCGAGTCCCAGTTCCGGCACCTGATGCGGGTGGCTGTCTCCGTGCGCGAGGGCGCCACCTCCTCCACGCTGCTGCTGCGGCGCCTGAGGGCCGGCTCGCGCAAGAACGCGACGTACACGGCCTTCCGCGAGGTCGGCCGCGTCATCCGTACCGTTCAGCTGCTGCGCTACCTCTCGGACGCCCCGCTGCGCCGGCGGGTGACCGCCGCCACGAACAAGGTCGAGGCGTTCAACGGCTTCTCCCAGTGGATCGGCTTCGGCAACGGCGGCGTCATCACCGACAACGACCCCGTCGAGCAGGAGAAGACCGCGAAATTCAACGCTCTGCTCACGAACGCGGTGATCTTCCACAACGCCCTGGACATCGCCGAGATCGTGCGCCAGCTCCGGGAGGAGGGCTACGCCATCGACCCCGAGGACCTGGCCCACATCTCGCCGTACCTGACCGAGCACATCAAGCGGTTCGGCGAGTACAGCACCCGTGAGCTCGGCATCCAGCCGGAGGCGTACGACCCGAAGCTGAATGTGGGTTTCACACGACTGCGGGAGGAGGACCTCACCAGCGAGGGCTTCGGTCAGGCGGCCTGACCGAGCAGAGGAAGGGGACCGTGGCGCGTTCGGGGTCTCACTGGTCGAAACGTATCCGCAGGTCGCGGCGTTGTGGCTTCAGGAGCGCAACGGCGGGCTGACGCCGCAGAAGGCGACGCCGAAGATGCAGGTCGCGGTGTGGTGGCGGTGTGCGGCCGGGCACGAGTGGGAGGAGCGGATCTCCAACCGCACCGCGATGCCGAAGTGGAAGAACGGCGATGTCGCCGCCTGCCGCGAGTGCGTCGGCTACCGGGTCTCCCACACCTTCCCCGTGTGCGGGCACACCGCGAGGGTGCGGGCGCTCGCGCCCTTCGGGCAGGAAGCGACGGAGCCGACCAGGCGGCCAGGTCGGTGTAGCCGCCGAGGTCCGTTAGGCGGTGCTCGGGCTGGTCGACGAGGTGATCAGCGTGCGCGCAGGCGTACCGGCACGGCACGGTCAGTGAACCGCTGACTCTCTGAGTGCGGCGTTACGAAACCAGCAGTGGATACCGTGTGACAGGCAGGACCGACTGATCCTCGACAGTTCGCTCCGCCTGGTTAATCTCGGCCCAGACGGCGTCGAGAGACAGGCCGAGGGTGTCGGCGATCGCTGCGATGGTCGGGAAGGCGGGGGTAGCCACACGGCCGGATTCGATCTTCCGCAGAGTTTCCGGCGAGATGTGCGAAGCGAGCGCCACGTCCAGCATCGAGCGGCAGCCCCGGGCTCGGCGGAGCAGGGCGCCAAGGCGCTGTCCGCGTTCTACCTCGGCGGGGGTGAGCGGCAACCTGACCATGACCCCATTCTAATACCGGTACAGTTGGACCGGGATAGTTATTGGACATACATGAGAGGCCCCCCATGATTGAGATCCTGAACTCCGCGCGGCTTGAGCGGGCGAGGGACACCGGCGCCCTGGTCGGAAACATCCTGCACACGCTGAAGCAGCGCAGCACGGTCGGGACGAACCTGCTGGACATCGACCAGTGGGCCAAGGAGATGATCACCGAGGCGGGAGCGCAGTCCTGCTACGTCGACTACGCGCCTTCCTTCGGGCGCGGCCCGTTCGGGCACTACATCTGCACGGCCGTCAACGACGCAGTGCTCCATGGGCGGCCTCACAACTACGCGCTGGCAGACGGGGATCTGCTGACTCTCGACCTCGCCGTAGCCAGGGGCGGGGTGGCCGCGGACGCCGCGATCAGCTTTCTGGTGGGCAAGGCCAGGCCAGCGGAGAGCGTCGCGATGATCGAGACGACCGAACGTGCGCTCGCCGCCGGCATCGCCGCCGCCAAGCCTGGGGCGCGCATCGGCGACCTCTCCCACGCAATCGGCACGGTCCTCAGCAAGGCGGGCTACCCGATCAACACCGAGTTCGGAGGCCACGGCATCGGCTCGACCATGCACCAGGACCCACACGTCGCGAACACCGGACGGCCCGGCCGCGGATACAAGCTGCGCCCCGGACTGCTGCTCGCCCTGGAACCCTGGGTCATGGCCGACACTGCCACACTCGTCACCGACGCCGACGGTTGGACGCTGCGCAGCGCGACAGGCTGCCGGACCGCGCACAGTGAGCACACCATCGCCATCACCGACAGCGGAGCCGAAATTCTCACCCGACCGTAAGGGGGGTGGCGCCGAGGCCGCCAGATGCGGCTTGAGCTGGAACTGCCGCCAGATCCGGCCCACGGTCGACTTCGACAGACCACTGTGCTGCGCCATCGACGTCCGCGACCAGTGGGTGGCGTTCTTCGGCAGCTGTTCCAGCGTGGTGACTACCACCACCTCCACCCGATCAACGCTGACGGTGGGCGGCCGGCCCGGCCGGGGCTCGTCGACCAGTCCGTCCAGCCGCTCGGCAAGGAAGCGCCGCCGCCACTTGCGGACGATGTCCGCGGTCACCCGCAGATCCCGGGCAACCGCGACAATCGGCGGTACTTCCGGCCCCGCACACGCCAGCACGATCCGGCGCCCGCAGAGCCAGGGCCTGGGCCGATGTCGCCCGACGCGTCCACCGCTCCAACTCAGCCCGCTCGTCATCAGACAGCAGCAACGGCTCCAGCTTCGGACCCCGACGAGGAACTGACGCACCAGCAGCAGAAGTCACACACCAACTAACGATCAACTACTGGCGCAGGACACTAGCCGACGAACCGGCCTACCGGCGGAAGATCAAGGTGCAGGCCAACCTCCAGGAGGGCCGCCACGCGCTCGCCCGGAAGATCTTCCACGGCAAGGCCGGACAGCTCTACCAGCGTTACCAGGACGGCGTGGAGGACCAGATCGGCGCGCTGGGCTTGGTCCTGAATGCGCTCGTGCTGTTCAACACGAGGTACATGGACTCGTCGGTGACGCCCGCGCCGCCGATGGTCTTGCCGCGCTTCCGCGCGGACTCGTGCCCTTCGAGGGTGTGGTCGCGGATGTACTCGCGCTCTATCCCGGACATGGCCGCCAGCACGGTGAACACGATGCCGGACGGGTCGTGCGAGCCCTTCAAGTTCCCCGGTGAGGAACTCCAGGCCGACGTTGCTCGCCTTCAGTTCCTCGGCAAGCATGGCGAGTTCGATGCCGCGGCCGAGCCGCTTGTGTTCATGGACGAGGAGGGTGACGGCGATGCCGTGAGGAGCGGATCTCCCCGGCGAGCTTGACGGCAGCCTCCAACTCGGGGCGCCTGGTGGCTCGGGTGGAGATCTTCTCCAAGAAAAGCCGGATCACTCTGGCTTCGGCGAGAGAGTCCGGCTGAGCGTCCAGGGACTGCCGTGCGGTCGAGGCGCGGGCGTACCCGAGACGGACGTGTCTGACCGGCTCGGCGCCGGCGCTCGCGGGCCGGGGCAGCTCGGTCCATACCGAGCCCGGCTTCCGTACAGCGGGGGGCGGCACGCTGAGGACCTTGGCGAGGTGGGGCACGAGGCGGAAGCGGGCGGTGTGGTACCGGATCGCCACCTTGCTCTTGCCGGTCCGGCTCGGCGAGCCCGCCGGGGCGGCGCTGGTGGACATCGGGCAGGTGCGCGATTCCACGCGGTTGAAGTCGTCGCTCTCGCCCCAGACCGTTTCATGAGGGCGTTTCAGACGTCCAGTCGGTTGCAACAACTCATGAAACATGATCGCCGCAGGTGGGCCTTCGGGCAGCGGGGTGTTTCATGAGCGACCACCTGTGAAACACCGATGCCCGGCCCATCGGTGGAACCGAGGGCGCCTTCCGTGCACGTCTCAGCCCATACGCATCCGGACGCGCTCACACGACACCGTCGGCCTCTGCCCCGCCGCCCTGCGCTGATCTCACCGGAGCCGACCTGAGTTGCATCTGTCCCCGGGGTGGATCATCAGATCCAGGTGGGCACGTGCCCCTCGGTGTAGCGGGCGCCGAAGCCCCCCAGAGGCAGGATCTCGTCGATGGCCTTGATGCCGGCGTCGGTGAGGGCGAGGTCGGCGGCGCCGGCGTTTTCCTCGATGCGCTTCGGGCTGCGGGTGCCGGGGATCGGCACGATGTGCTCGCCCCGGGTCAGGAGCCAGGCCAGGGCCAGCTGGGAGACGGTGGCACCCTTGGCCGCCGCGAGCTCGGCGAGCCGGTCGACGGCTTCGACGTTCTTCTCGAAGTTGCCCGGCTGCCAGCGCGGGTCGACGTTGCGCATGTCGGTGGCTTCGTACTGGCCGGCGGGCTTGGCGGTGCCGGTGATGAACCCGCGGCCGAGGGGGGAGTAGGCGACGAAGCCGATACCGAGTTCGTCCAGGGTGGGGAAGAGCTGCTCGACGTCCCGTTCGAACAGGGAGTACTCGGTCTGCAGGACGGAGACCGGCTGCACGGCGTGCGCCTTGCGGATCGTCTCGGGTCCGGCCTCGCTGAGGCCGAAGTACTTCACCTTGCCCGCGTCGATCAGCTCCTTGACGGTGCCCGCGACCTCCTCGATGGGCACCTCGGGGTCGACGCGGTGCTGGTAGAAGACGTCGATGTGATCCACGCCGAGGTAGTGCAGGCTGTTGTCGGCGACCTTGCGGATGTTGTCGGGCCGGCTGTTGAGGGCGCCGCCGATCTGCTCGGGAGGCACGGACATGTCGACACCGAACTTGGTGGCCAGGACCACGTCGTCGCGGAAGTCCCTGACCGCCTTGCCGACCAGGCTCTCGTTGGATCCGGTGCCCCAGCCGTACATCTCGGCGGTGTCGAAGAAGGTGACGCCCAGGTCGTGCGCGCGGCGGAGGGCGGCGACGCCGGCCGCCTCATCGGTGGGTCCGTAGGCCATCGTCAGGCCCATCGCGCCGTAGCCGATCGCCGAGACCTCAAGGCCCTGACTTCCCAGTGTCCGGTGCTGCATGACGCACTCCTTTGAATAGAACTAAAGGGTGGCTTATGAACGAAAGGTGCTTTATGGGTGATACGCCTCGTGCAGCCTCTCGCCAATCCGAACGATTCTGCTGGGTACGCTTGCCGGCATGACCCCTCAGACCGGGGCAGACTCCGCCCCCTGGTCCGGAGTTGCCGTTCGCCCGTGCGGGGTGGGGCTGCCGGGGCGGTTCACGGACCGTTGTGTCAGTGCGCTGCGGCGGTCAGTCCGGCGCGGTGGATCCGAGTGTGCTTGGCGACGCGCCGGCCGAGGTGGCGGGCGGTGTTCAGGTCTGCGTCGTGGACCGCGGGTGTGTCGTTGAAGCTTTGTGCGCCGGCGCCGAGGTAGAAGCCGAGGCGGTTGTCGTCCTGGGGGCTGGATGTGGTGGTGTTCCAGCCCGGCAGGAGGTTAAGGCTCACCCAGAGCATTCCGTGCTGGGCCGCCAGGAGCGAGAGGTACTGCAGGGTGTGCAGCTTGTCGCCGCTCATGGAGCCGGAGTTGGTGAATCCCGCCGCGAGCTTGTCGCTCCAGGCGCGGGTCATCCACCGCTTGCTGCTGGCCTCGGCGAAGGCGTGGAACGCCCCGGACGCGGTGCCCATGTAGGTGGGCGTGCCGAAGATGATGGCGTCCGCGGCGTCCATCAGTTCCCAGTCGGCGTCGCCGAGGGATGCGACGTCCACGCTGTGGACCTGCACCCCGGCAACGGAGCGTGCGCCGTCCGCGACGGCCGTGGCGATCTGCGCGGTGTGGCCGTAGCCGGAATGCGACGCGATGACGATCGAGATGTCGGACATGGATGTTCCTCTCCTGCCGCGATGGCGGCGTGTTCGGTGGTGGTGCCGGGGGACGACGAGCTGCCCGCTGCGGCGGTCGGCCGCACTGCTCCACGCGCGGGGGACCGACGACCCCGGCCGGGGTGCGGCATGCCCAGGTCTCGCGGGCCGAGGCCGACCGCCATCAGCGTGGATCATCGTTCCGCTCTAGACAGTAGCACCGATAAAGCGGCGATACGCAAAATGGGATATCGTTGTTCCGTGAACGAAGGACGACGCGCCGCGCGGCGCCAGGTGCTCCAGGTGGCCGCCAAGCTTTTGGAGGAGGGCGGGAGCGAGGCGGTCTCCACACGCGCCGTCGCCGCAGCCGCAGGTGTCACGGCCCCCGCGCTGTACCGGATGTTCGGTGACAAGGACGGACTCCTGGCCGAGCTGGCCGCCTACGGGTTCGAGATGTACCTGGCCGAGAAACGGGAGGCACTGGCGCTGACCCCCGACGACCCGGTGGCCGACCTCTACCGCGGCTGGGACCTGCACGTCGACTTCGGAGTGCAGCACCCCGCGTTCTACATGCTCATGTACGGCACTGTGCAGCCCGGGCGGCGGCCCCCGGCCGCGGACGAGGCGCACGCCCTGCTGGTGAGACTGCTGGGCCGGGCGGCCGAGGCCGGGCGCCTTCGGGTTCCGGTGGAGCAGGCGACCCGCGTCATCCACGCGGCGACGACGGGTGCCACGCTGGCGCTGATCGGCGAAGAGTCCTCGGAGCGGGACCTGGCCACTTCGGCACGGCTGCGGGACACCGTCATCGCCTCGGTCACCACGGACCCGCCCGCCTCGTCCGGATCGGACCTGGCCTCGCGCGCACTCGCCCTCGATGCCGCACTTCAAACCGCGCTCACCACCGGACCCCCGGCTGCGGGCGCCGGGGTACCTCTGCGAGACACGGAGACGGCTCTGCTGCGCGAATGGCTGCAGCGGCTGGCAGGCTGAACCGGCCGCCTGCTCCGCAGGCGGTGGGCGCAGTCGGTTACGTCGGCCGCGCGGAGGGCGTTCAGTCGCAGGGGCCGGCTGCAAGGTCCTCCAGCAGCTGGCCGCCATCCGCCACGAGCCAAATCATCCAGCCGTACGCACCTCACGGTCAGAGTTCAAAAACATTGACTTCCTGGCCTGCGCATAGCCGCGCCCGCCGATGGGCCACCTGCCTCTCCGTCCGCTACAGAACGTCACAGCTTTTCATGGCGGACCTGCCGGATCAGAAGATGTGGCGCATCGACCGGCCGGCAGACTACGGCGCGTTCCGGGACGCGGCCCGCGGCCGTGTCGACCTGGCCCGCATCGAGGGCCACTGGGAGGACATTCTGCGGATCACCGGCTCCATCCACACCGGGGCCGTGCGGGCCTACGACGTGATCCGGATGCTGTCCCGGGACGGCCGGCCGACCCCGCTGGGCGACGCGATCGCCCACGACGGGCGGATCGCCAAGACCCTGCACATCCTGCGGCTGGCCGACGAACCGCCCTACCGGCGGAAGATCAAAGTACAGGACTCGACGTCCTGTCGTGCCCATCAACACGCGGCTGGCGCCCAAAGGACAACGCCCCGGTATCACCGCCCCGACGAAGGACTCGGGCGGTCCCGGGGCGGTCTGACCTGCAAGATCCACCTCGCGGGTGAAGGCGGATGCCGGCAGATGGCCTTCCTGGTCACACCCGGCCAGTGGGGCGACGCGCCGCAGATGATCGAGGTCCTCGAACGCATCCGTGTCTCCCGCCCGCAGGGCGGCCACCCTCGCACCCCCCCGTCCGGACCACCTCGGCGGTGACAAGACAGCTCACGCCGCAACCGCAGCTACCTGCGAAGACGCCGGATCGAGCACACCATCCCAGAGCCGCAGGACCAGCGGGCCAACCGCCGGCGGCGTGGCAGCAAGGGCGGCAGGCCCACGGGCTTCGACCGCGAGATCCACAAACGCCGCAACGAGGTCGAGCGGATGATCAACCGGCTCAAAAACTCCCGAGCTGTCGCTACCCGCTACGACAAGAGGACCTACGCCTTTCACGGCACCGTCACCGTCGCGGCGGTCCGCTTATGGCTCCGCCCGTGATCCGTCGGATGGAACTCAGGGGTGCATGACGATCTTTCCCACATGCCCCCTGCGGGAGAGTTCTTCCTGCGCCTGAGCGGCCTGGTCCAGTGAGAAGCTCGCGGCGATGACGGGCTGGATCTCTGCCCGACGAGCCAGCTCCATGAGGAGGTCGAAGTGCATGGGCGTGTGCATCGCGGAACCGATGACCTGGGCGTTGTGCAGGTAGAGACGGCGCACATCAAAGGTCACGCCGTATCCACCGAGTGCGCCGGCGATGACCCACCGGCCCCCTTCGCGCAGCAGCGGCAGCCCCTCACTCACCAGCTCGCCGGCCACGACGTCGAGTGCGACGTCGATGCCCTCCGGGGCAGCGGCGCGGATTGGCTCGGCGATGCCTCCTGCGCGGTCGATGACTTCGTGCGCGCCCGCTTCGCGCACCGCGTCGATCTTGGGTCCACTACTGATGGCGATCACCCTTGCGCCGCGCGCGCGGGCGATCTGCACCAGCGCGAGGCCGACGCCGCCGGACGCTCCCGAGACCAGGGCGGTTTCTCCCTTCCGTAGCCGGCCTCGCTCGATCATGCCCAGCGCCGTGCCGTAGGCGGTCGGCAACGTCGCGAGCTGGTCGTCCGTGAGCGGAGATTCCGTCACGTCGTGCACACGCTTCACCGGCGCTGTCACGTACTCGGCGTATCCGCCGTCGCGTTCGCTCCCCATCAGGCCCACCGGGTTGGCGTCCGGCCCTTCGGTGTCGTAGATCGCGGGGTCGATGACCACTCGGCGTCCGACGAGGCTCCCCTCCACTTCGGTCCCGACGGCCAGGACCCGGCCGGCCACGTCGGCGCCCTGGATGCGCGGGAAGTCGATCGGGCCTCGCCAGCCCGACAGCGCCTTCGGATCGTCCGGACGGCCGTAGGCGCCCTCCCGGGTCCACAGGTCGGTGTTGTTCAGCGCTATCGCGCCGACCTGGACCAGCACCTCCCCTGCCTGAAGGGCGGGGACGGTGACCTCCGTCAGCTCAAGGACCTCCGGTCCTCCGTGCCTGGTGATGCGCACCGCTCGCATGAAATCGGACACACCCATGGCTTGAACCTCCTTCCAGGTATACTGATCTGTGAACACCCTCCACCGTACACCGATCAGTGAAAGGATCCGTCGTGCAGGAAGCGCGGCCTATGACGCCAGCCGGCCGCCGCATCGTGGCGGCCGCCGACGAGTTGTTCTACAACCGCGGAATCACAGCGGTCGGCGTGGATCTGATTGCTGAGCACTCAGGCGTAACCAAGCGAACCCTGTATAACCAGTTCGGTTCGAAAGACCACCTCGTGGCGATCTATCTCACGGAACGCGACCAGCGCTGGCGGTCGCTTGTCCATGCCGCCGTTGACGCCAGCGACACTCCCGCCAAGGCCGTCACCGCACCCTTCGAGGCACTGCGGACCTGGAGCGAGACCAACACCCGCGGATGCGCCTTCATCAACGCACTGGCCGAACTCCCGGACCCCTCACATCCTGCATACCGCATCGCCGCGAACCAGAAGCTCTGGCTGCTGAACCTGTTCAAGGAACTCGCCGCCACGGCGGGCTGCTCGCGCCCGGCCACCCTCGCCACCCAACTCCTCGTGCTGCACGAGGGCGCTGTCGCCACGCAGCCCCTCTCGCTCGACAGCCTTCCGGAGAGCACTGACCTGGCACGAGCCCTGGTGCAAGCCAGCACATCGCCCCGCCAGTAGAGCGTTGCCGACAAAGTGCTGTCATTCGGCCAGGCTGGGCGCGCCCGGTGCCTTCGATCGCAAGGCGGAGGATCGTCCTGGTACGGGGTGTACGGCGGCAATTCCGACAGCACGGCGAGATGCGCGGGCCAGACATCGCGACCCCGGCCATGATCTGCCGGACAGGGCGTAGTGAGTGAAGGTCAGGGACGGGCAGGTCGCCAACCGGCCTGTCTCCATGGCGGTGGCGGGCACCGGCATCAGGACGTCGGCCGCGCCGCGGTTCTTGATCTCGGTCAGGACCTGGAGCCAGTACTTTGCGCCCTCCCCGCCATCGCCGATCCACAGGCCCAGGATGTCCCGATGTCCCTCGGCGTGTCGTTCACCTGCTGAGGAACAGCTTTCGTCACGCGGCTCGGCAGGACTGGGAGAAGAGCGCGAAGGCGCTCAGGCCCGTCTACACCGCGCCGACCGAGGAGGCCGCGCTGGAGCGGTTCGTGGAGTTCACCGACGCCTGGGGCGGGAAGTATCCGGCGATCGTCCGGCTCTGGGATGCAGCCTGGGCGGAGTTCGTGCCCTTCCTCCAGTTCGACGTGAGATCCGCAAGATCATCTGCACCACCAACGCGATCGAGAGCATCAACGCGCGGATCCGCCAGGCCGTCCGGGTCCGAGGGCACTTCCCCACCGACCAGGCCGCCCTCAAATGCGTCCACCTGGCCGGCATGAGCCTGGACCCAACCGGCACCGGGCGCAAACGCTGGACCATGCGCTGGAAGGCCGCACCCCCAAGCCTTCGACATCACCTTCGACGGCCGGCTCACCGCCGGACGCCGCTGAAGAAAACCGACCGAGTTCCACCGCTCGCTACACAGACCCGGGGCAGGGGTTGCGGTAGGGGGCCTCCCCCACATGGCGACGCCACTGGCCACGGGTGAGGGCTCTCCCGGTGACCGCGCAGATGCGGTGGATGGCCCGCTCGGCGTCCAGCTTCCACAGTCGGGTGGTGCCGTCCAGGCCCCCTGTGGCAAGGACCTGGCCGTCGGGTGTGAAGACCAGGGTGTCGATCTCCTCGGTGTGTCCCACCAGGGGGTCGCCCACTGCGGTGGGATGCGCGGGATGGGTGACGTCGTAGAGCCTGATCATGCCGTCGCCGGTACCGACGGCCAGCCGGTGCCCGTCGGGGCGGAACGCGGCGCCCGTGACCGATCCGCCCGCGTCCAGCGCGGTGCCCAGCGGAGTGACGTGGGAAGGGTCGGAGGCGTCCCACAGGCGGACGGTGTCGTCGGTGCTGCCGATGGCCAGCGTGTGGCCGTGCGGGGCGAACGTCACCACGTCGCCGACGAAGGACCTGCCGCGGCGGACCGGGTGCGCGGGGTCGGTGACATCCCACAGCAGGATGCGCCGGTCCTGGTCGACGACCGCGAGCAGATCCCCGTCCGGGCTGCGCGCCAGCGGTCCGGCCCCGGCATTCCTCTCCAGCACGGCGGCACGGCCCTCCTCCCGGGGGTGCCGGGGGTCGCCGATGTTCCAGGTGCGGATGTGGACGCCGTCGTCAAAGGTCTCGAACGGCAGCTTACCGTCACCGTCCCCGATGTCCGCCCCGATGGCGCTCGACTGGTCACTGGTCTCCTCGTGGGTGACCAGTCCGTGTCCGTCCGGGGTGAAGGCCAGGAGAACGACGGTGTCGTCGCGGCCCGCGGCAAGATGACCGAGCGCTCGCGGCCGCGCGGGGTGGGACACGTCGTAGAGGCGTACGCCGCCGTCGGGCGCGATGACGGCGAGCAGGTGCCCACGCGGGGAGAACTCCGCTGCGGTGCCCGGCAGAGAGCCCGCCAGCTGGCGGGGATCACCCGGATCGCTGGTGTCCCACAGCCGCACCGGCCCGTCCTCCGTGCAGGCCGCCGCCATGGTCCGCCCGTCCGGGGCGAACCCGGCGGCGCTCCAGGTCCCGCAACCGAGCAGCACTCCCGGCGGCAGGCTCCAGATCCGCATCACCCTGTCCTCAGTGATCAGGCTGCGCCCGTCGGAGGAGAACTCCATCGCGATCCCGGCAGACGAGCGCTGCCCCAGCGCTTGTCCCAGCCGCTCGGGCAGTTCCGTGGTGACGTCGTTCCAGAGCTGAACGCCGTTGTCCCCGGCGACGGCCACCATGCGGCCGTCAGGGCTGTAGGCCACGTCCTGGGCGTCGGTGCCGTCGGACGTGCCGACCGTGAGGCTGGGGTAGGTGAGGCGATCGGGCTTGTGCACGTCCCACAAGCGCACCTCGCCAGCCCCGGCACCGTTCGTGGCCAAATACCGCCCGTCGGGGCTGAAAACCAAGACGCTCCCCCGGTCCGTCCGGGTGTGCAGCGTCCCGACGGCGGGCGGGCGCCCCCGGCGAGAGGTGTCCCACAGCCATACCTTGCCGTCAACGGTGTCGGCCGTGGCCATGAGCTTCCGGTTCGGGCTGAAGGCGGCCACGTCCCCAGTCAGGGAGCGGGCGAGGCGTACGGGATGCCGGGGCTCGCCGACGTCCCACAGGTCGGTGCTGTCGGCGCTCACCGCGAGCCGGTGACCGTCGGGCGCGAACGCCAAAGAGCCGACATCACCGTCGCCGGGCTTGGGAATTGTGCTCAGCCGGACAGGGTGCGTGGGATGGGAGACGTCCCACAGCCGGACGCCGCCCTCGGCCTCGCCGACAGCCAGCACCCTGCCGTCCGGGGCCATGGCCACCACAGTGCCGAGCAGGGTTGGGCCGAGGCGCCTGGGGTGGTTGAAGCGGGTCGTGTCCCACAGCCGCACGGCATAGTCGGCCCCGACGATGGCGAGGAGGTGCCGTGCCCTGTCGTGGGCCAGCCGTGCGCCGTTGCGGGCGAACACCATCTCCCCCGTGGCCGTCCCGTCCGGCTCCGGTACATCGGTGAACAGGCCGGAGTTCGCGGCACTCACCAGGCTGGTGTAGGTCTGTGTGTTCCGGCGCATCCGGTAGGACGCCACATCCAGCAGTGCCGCCAGGGCCACGTTCTGCGTCTGGGCCGGGATGTCGGCTCCGCGTAACCGATCCGCCTCCGCCGTGATCTGCCGGGACACCGCCGTGGTCCGCTCGGCCCGGGCAGCGGCCCGCTGCTGGAAGGCGACCGTCGCCGCGGCACAAGCCACGAGCACCAAGGCGGTCAGGCCGGCCACGAGTACCCGCAGACGGCGGGTCGTGCGCGCGGCTGCCCGCTGTTCGCGGTCGCGCGCGCCCAGACTTTCGTTGAAGAACTCCTCCTCCAACACAGTCAGTTCGCGTCTGGGCCCGGCAGCGGTGAACGCGTCCTCCGTCGTACCCAGCCGTGCGCCACGGTACAGCGCGCCAGGATCACGATCGAGGTCGTTCCAGGTGCGGGCAGCTTCGGTGAGTTGGCGGTGAAGACGCAGTCGCTCGCGGGCATCCTCGATCCACTGCCGCAGGCGCGGCCAGGCAGTGATCAGAGCTTCGTGGGCGAGGTCGACGGTGTCGTGGTCGAGGGTGAGCAGGCGGGCGCGGGCGAGGCGGTCGAGGACGACAGCCGTGTCGGTGGGGCTGTCGAAGGCGAGCTCCTCGCGGGGAGCAGGCCGTCGGGTGTCGGGGGTTCCCTCCCCCGGGGTGATAAGGCGCAGCAGGATCCGACGGGCGACGTCGGCCTGTGCCGGGGTGAGGCGGGCATGGGCGTCTTCTGCTGTGCGGGCGATCGCCCCGTGCAGGCCGCCTGCCGCCTCGTAAGCCTCGAGCGTGAGGGCGCGGCCTTTGCGACGGCGCCACGTCTCCAGCAGAGCGTGCGACATCAGCGGCAGCGCTCCAGGTTCGTCTTCGACCCCGTCGAGGATGCGGGCTGTCAGCGCCCGCTCGACGATCAGGCCGGCAGCCTGGGCGGGTTTGACGATGGCCTCGCGCAGTTCGTCCCTGCTCATCGGGCCGGCCAGCACAGTGGCGTCCTGCAGCGCGGCGGTCAGCCGGGGATGTGCGGCGCAGCGGCCGAGGAAGTCGGCGCGTACCGCGATCACGACACGCAGTCGGCTCGCTGGGTCGGTGCAGGCCAGTAACTGCTCGATGAACTGGGCGCGTTCGCCCGGGTCGGTGCAGAGCGTGTAGAGCTCCTCGAACTGGTCGACGAGTAGCCACGTGTCGCCGTCAGCGTCCTTCGGGCGCAGCCGTTGTCCGTGGGAGAGCAGGGGATGCTCGCCAGGGGTGA
Organism: Streptomyces sp. NPDC054834; assembly: GCF_053611185.1. Lineage (NCBI taxonomy): Bacteria > Bacillati > Actinomycetota > Actinomycetes > Kitasatosporales > Streptomycetaceae > Streptomyces > Streptomyces sp. NPDC054834. The sequence goes on from NZ_JBSGZV010000040.1 coordinate 73,661, forward strand.
TCACGCGCAGTGCGGCTGGCCGGGGACGAGTCGCATCCGGGGCGCGCAGGCGGGGGATGAGGCCGGCGCGCAGCAGGGAGGATTTGCCGCTGCCCGACGGGCCGAACACCGCAGTGAACCGGCGGGACGAGGCGAGATCGAGCAGACGGTCCGTAAGCTCCTCGCGCCCGAAGAACAAATCGGCGTCGCCCGGTTCGAAGCGGGCCAGGCCCCGGTAGGGCGGCTCAGCGTCTTCGTCCTCGGTACGCGGCTCGGCCGCTGCTTCCGCGGCCGCCTCACGCCACCGCGCCTCCCAATCGGCCTCATCGCCGCCGCAGGCACGGGCGTAGGCCAGCACGACCGGCAGCGTCGGCAACCGCTCCCCCGCCGCCGCCTGCGACAGCGTGCTCGCCCCCTGATTCGTCCGCTGCGCCATCACCCGATACGTCGGGCTGCCGGCCTCCGCCCGCAGCTTGCGTAACTCGGCGGCGAACCGCCCCACCGGCCCCGCACTTGGATCGAGCGGACTCTCCGGACGTCCCGCCATCGACATCACCCCCTGCGCCGCTTCCCCCGTGGACGCAGCGCTGTGGTCCGTGAAGCTACGCGCACCCGTGATGCAACGGCAAACCACAGAAGCCGGTTTCTCTCGTTCGTGAGCACCGGCATCATGGTCGTCGGTAGGTTCATACGCGAGAGGACGAGTGCGACGGGTGTCTGGAGACGGGCAGGCGGAACAAGTGCCTTGCGTCAGTAACCTGGGCGAAGTCGTGGATGCAACAAGGCCTTGAGCAATCCGCACGGCGAGGCGTCTTTTGGGAAGTATGTGAAGAGGCGACGAGGGCAGGATTCGAACCTGCGTCCACCCGGGATCAGAGCCGGGCGCTCCTCCGCAGAGCTTCCTCGTCGCCACCGTGATCATTTCTTGGGCCACCGCGTGGGTCAACTGATTTGCAGGCGCGGACGCGTGGGGATGGCCGTCGATCACGTCCACTCTTGAGCGGCAGCACGCTTGTCCTTGCCGGAGAAGACTCCTGCCGACCGGAGAGCGCTGGCCATGAGTGGGTCGGCGACGGCGACTCCGTGTACCAGCTCGGGTGTCCGCCGGTAGGCGACGGCCTCAGTTGATGGCCTGGGAGCGGTCCAGGCGCCAGCTATCGGGTCCACCCGATGCCGGGCGCAGACTGCTTCGATGAGGGAGCGTGGACATTCCTTCTCACCCCGGAGTACTTCCCAGGGCAGAGGAAGCTCTGCCCAGACGTAGGTGTCCGGGTGCAGCCCGCCCCCGCTCACGCGGTGCCAGTACGCCACGTCGGCCGCCATCAGGCGGGGCACCTTGCCAGGGCAAATCCGATCCAGGATCTCGTCCTGCCCCAGCTCGGTCAGCAGCGCGAACCAGTGGGCCCGGGCCGTGTTCCATGCCTGTGCGGCCTGGTTCCACGTAGACGAGTCGTTGCCACGGCGCACGATCATCGTGTTGCGTTCCAGCGGATGCCGGTTCCAGGCGTCCTCCAGTAGACCTGCGACCTGGCGTAGGAATCCGTTCCATCGAATCAGCAGCTGTGTGAGGTCCTGGTCGGACACGTGGGCCAGCACTTCAGCTGTGGGGTGCACATGCGCGACCGCGTACCAGCAGGTCCGCTCGGGGAGGTTCCGCAGGCGCTGGAGCAGGGCCTCGGCGACCTCGTCGTAGACCTGACGCTGCCGGCCGTTGGTGAAGACGCTGCGCATGTAGCCGCGTGCCGTGATGTAGGCGATGAAGGCTGCCGTGTCCGGGTCTGTGGCGAACAGCTCGTACGGGAGGGCGTGGGCGAGCGCGCCTTTGCCGGTGATGGTCACTTCGCGGAGGCGCTGCTCGTGGATGAGCCGGGCCAGTTTGGCTTCCATGCGGCGCAGTAGTCGGAAGCGCTTGTTGTACTGGCGTTTGGAGATCTCACCGAGGCCAGCCGCCGTGCGCTCGGCCCGGTTGAAGCGGTCCAAACCGAAGTCGTTCTGCCCGTATGCGCGGCCGATTTCCTCACCCGCTCGCCGGATCACCGCCTCGATCTGGGCGGGATCATCCCCGGCGTTGTCCGGAACGTCCGGCACGCTCATGAACAGGCTTGCCGCTCGGGCAAGCTGGCGCTGTGCACCAACCGGGCGGGCGAATTCCTCCTGCATGGAGGTATAGCCGTGCCAGAGGTTTCGCAGGGAGTGCTCAGCGGCCTTGGCGAGTGCCGCCTCGGTTGCTGCATCGAGGCCAGAGCCCTGGGCGGCGTACAGATCCTGGATGAGCCGGGCCACATCTTCCGGACGCTTGCGCAGTGTGAGCGAGGCGTGCAGTTCCCGGAGGAGCTGTTCGAATGTGGGCGACGGCATGAGCCTCACCTTGTCATCAGCACGATCAGGTCTCCACTGCTTATCTGCACGCCGCAGTCGCAGAGCGAGTTACGGAGCGGTGGTCTCGGCGATGACCGGCCTTGAATCCGAACTGGCTCGCCGTTCTGCGTTGCTCGCGCCCAGGAATACGAGAGCTCCGGAAGAAGTGCGCTGCGCCAGTAGCCCAGGCGGGCTCCAAACTCCTGCCGCTCAAGGGGCTCCTCCCCGCCCAGTGCCGCAACCCCGTCGAGGACCAGGACCTGCTCGACCTCATCTGCGGCGCCCGCCTGGATACTCCTGCGCCGGAAGCCCTCAAACGGCTCGCGAGTACTTCACCGACCTGCGGATCCCCTCCGCGATCGCCCTCGCCTCCTGGCCGCCGGCCAGGGAATTCAATCCCGCACCGCTCGCCAAGGCCGTCGAGCATCACCTGACCACGCACCGTCGCGAGATCGACGCCCTCCCTGGTGAGCTCCGGCAGCACACCTGGGACCGGCCACCGAAGTCGGCCATCGCCTCAGGCGTTCTCCTCCACACCGCGGACCAGATCCTCGCCCTCGACCAGCACGACCGCGACGAAGCCCTCAGATCCATGCTCCGCTCGGGGCCCGGCCCGGACTCCGGGAAATGGGGACGGACCGACCTTCACCTGTTCCACGCTTCGCTCTCCTTCCGCAGCGCGGTCATGCAGGCCCGAGACCGCCGGTCGCAGAATCTGGCGCGGGGTCCCAGCAGCCGACTCGATCCAAACAGCTACCGCCCAGAACACATCCCTCAGTGGCTGCCGGACCACTGGCTGCAATATCCGAACGGCGACCTCCTCGCCCCACGCCTCCGGCATCCGATGCAGCGTCGAGCAGCCGCCGTCCGGCTCATTCAGATGGTGTCCGACATGGGCGTCCAGGCCGCAGCACGCTTCCTCGGCATCCCCGACACATGGCCCGAACGCCGAGCCGGCAATCAACGCCTGCCCATCGCCCTGTTCCTCAACGACCGAGAAATCGAACTCCTGGCGAACCAGATCAGCGACACCACCACTGGGCCACTATCTGGGCGCAGGTCACTCCGAGGCCCCGGCACCACCCCACCCTTCGACAACCCATGGAAGCACCAGGCCGCTTCGGAATTCGTCTGGTCGCGCGTCACCGGCAGCGAGCGCGCGCTCGCCCCTCTCATCCCCGCCCTGCCGCCCCAGCTACGGCACCGCAGGCACTGGGGATCGATGCCAACTGTCTCGCCACGCCGGGTTTGAACACCAATTACACCCAGCTCAAGCCACTCCTGACGGAGTACGCCGACCAACTCGCCAGCACGGTCGACAGCAGTAAAGTGCCTGGCGAACAGCAGAAGCCGCAGAGTCCACAGGTCGAGACCGAAGCTCACGAACGGGCTTCCTTGCGTAGGTCAGGATGAGCCGCGCAGATGGTTGGTCCTCGCGTACCTCTCCCGAGCCGCGAGGACATCGGCCGTGTGGTTGATCGACCAGTTCCGGAGGGCGGCGAGCGGCTCGCGCAGGCTCACTCCCAGGGGGGTCAGCCGGTACTCGACCCTGGGCGGGACCTCGGGGAACACCTCTCGGGTGATCAGGCCGTCCTGTTCGAGATGGCGCAGCGTCTGGGTGAGCATCTTCTCGCTGATGCCCTCAATGCTGTCTCTGAGCATGGCGAAGCGGTGCGGACGTCGGTCGGCCAGTTGCCCCAGGACCAGGACGGTCCACTTGTCGCCGATGCGATTCAGCAGGTCGCGCGAGGGGCATTCCCGTGCGTACGGATCCCAGGACGAGTCGGTGGCTGTCACGGCCTTCAGTATAGGCGTGGTGAGTAGCTTACTTTCAGGTCGGTACTTCCCAATGGAAAGTGAAACGGGTTAGGAATGGGCCGGTAAGTCTCATCCACGAGGAAAAGGGGGCTCCGGTGCCCAGTACCGAGTCTCAGGCGTTGCACACCCTGCTGGAGTCCATGACCCGGCGCATGACCGACAACCCCGACATGGAACTCTCCATCCTGCGGGCCATCATGGACGAGCTCTCCGCGCAGACCGCCGAACCGACCGGCGTCACCTACGAGGAGACCGTCGCCGGCGACCGCCCGGCCATGTGGTGCACCCCGCTGAACGCCGTGCAGGACCGGGCGATCCTGTACTTCCACGGTGGCGCGTTCATCGGGAACTCCATGCACTCGCACCGCAAGCTCGCCGCTCACGTGGCGAAGGCGACCGGGGCGCGGGCTTTGATCCTCGACTTCCGGCTCGCGCCGGAGCACCCCTTCCCCACCCAGTTGCAGGACGCCGTCGCCGCCTACCGGTGGCTGCTGGACGAGGGTTTCCAGCCCGGGCATCTCGCGACCGCGGGGGACTCCGGCGGCGGCAGCCTCGCTGCCACCACCGTGCTGAAGCTGCGGGAAGACGGCGATATGCCCCTGCCGGCCGCGATCGTCGCGCTGTCCCCGTGGTTCGACACCGAGGCCGGCGGTGAGAGCCTCGACACGAACGCCCCCTACGACCCGTTCCTCAGCCGCCCGTTGGTCCAGCAGCTGGCCGCGATGTTCCTCGGCGGGGCCTCCCCGGCCGATCCCCTGGCGAATCCACTGCGCGCTGACCTGTCCGGGCTGCCTCCCGTCCTGCTCACGGCGGGCAGCCACGAGGGCCTGCTGGACAACGCCGAGCGGTTCGCCGCACTCGCCGAGAAGGCAGGCGTGGACGTCACCTTGGAGGTCGCCGCCGAGATGCAGCACGTCTACCCGCTCATGGCCGGGCGTGCTCCCGAGGCCGACGAGACCATCGCTCGCGTGGGCACCTGGCTCGCGCCCAAGCTCGGTCTTCCCGCCAGGTAGATACGCGCATCCGGTGTCCAGTGGGTCTACGGGCCGGTGGCCTGAGCCGATGGCGCGCTGACGCTCGGTCAGCCTCGGATGCGGGGGGGGGCGGGGTAGTGCTCGTCGGTGACCTTCTCCAGCCAGGTTGTCTCCGGGCTGCCGTCACCTCGGTCCTCCCACAGCGCCAGGTGCTCCATGAAGGCGTCGGGGGTGACCCCGTGCCAGTGTCCCTCTCCCGGCGGGGTGTAGACCGTGTCACCGGGGCGGGCCCTCGATGACCGTGCCGTCCCGGCCTCCGACCAGGGCGATGCCCGACACGATGTGCAGGGTCTGGCCGAGAGCGTGGGAGTGCCAGTCGGTACGGGCACAGGGTGCGAACCGTGCGAGGTTCAGCCGGGCCCGTGACGGTTCCTGACCGGCGTAGATGACGTCCCACCACACGTCACCGGTGAACCAGTCGGCCGGTGCCTTGCTGGTCGGCTGTTTCTTGAGTATCTCCATGCGTTGCTCCTTGAAACGGTTGGAGGCGGCGTCGGAGGCAGGTCCAGTTGTTGTGTTCGAGGATGTGTCGTCCACGCGGGGGATCACTGGTACGGGACCCGTATGGCCGAACGCGCCGATCGGCCGGCCACACGGGTCCCGTTTGCGGGCCCGAGACGAGGGCCCGGAATCTGCGGCGCTCAGCCGAAGAAGCCGCCCACGGGGCCTCGGACCGCCTGGTCGACGAGTTCCCTGACCCGGTCGGCGGTCACCGGCTCGCCCGGGGCTTCCCGGAACCACCGCTGCCACTCCGGTTCGCCCATCCGCGCCGCCGGGCTCGGGCCCTGGTACGGCTGGACGTAGACCGGCGTGCGGGGCTCGCAGCGCCAGGAGTCGGCGAGGGTGCCGATGTCCACGGCGTCGTAGCCCAGGACGTCCATGAGACCGATGACCTCGGCCTTGGCGACCGGGTCGGCACCGGCGACGGGCAGGGCACTGCGGTCCGGTGCGCCGGCGGGACGAGCCCGGGTGTACAGGCGGATCCAGTCCATGTTGTGGAGCGCCTTGACGACACGTGAGTTCGCCAGGTGCTGCTGGAGCAGTTCACTTGAGGTGATCTCGCGGCTGTCCAGTTCGGCCATGCGGCCGTCACGACCCGGGTAGTAGTTCATGGTGTCGATCACGATCTTCCCGGCCAGAGCGTCGGCAGGAAGCTTGTGGTAGACGCCCAGAGGGACGGTTGCCACGACGACGTCGCCCGCTTTCGCCGCCTCCTGCGGCGTGGCCGCGCGGGCGTGCTCGCCGAGTTCGGCGACCAAGTCGGCGAGGGTCTCGGGGCCACGCGAGTTGCTCATGACGACGTCGAGGCCGGCGGAGACGGCGAGACGGGCGAGCGAGCCGCCGATCATGCCGCTTCCGATGAAGCCAATGGTTTCGGTCACAGTGCTGAACCTCCTGTTGCATGCGCCCCGAGGGTGCGCCCTTTGTGACTGCGGTGCTCAGTGACCGTGGCGGTCCAGCTGGGCGTGGAGCAGGTTGGGGTCGGTGGCGGTGGCGTAGGCGGCGCTGGTGACGTAGACGTCCTTGCCGCGCACCGCCACGGAGGTGGGGTTCTGTAGGCCGTCAGCCGCGTTCAGGACGGTGGTGTTCTTGCCGTCGCCCGTGATGTGCACGACCTTGTTGGGCTTGTTGAGGGCGGCGAGGATCTCGTTGCCGTGGCCGGTGAAGGCGAAGTCGTCGATGCCCTGTAGGCCGGTGGCCCTGATGGCTGGCCTGCCCGCACGGTGGTCGTTGCCGATGGGGATGCGCACCACGGTGCCCTGGTCGAGGTTGGTCACCCACAGGGCGCCGTTGTGCACGCGTGCCCCGTTGGCTCCGAGGAATCCGTGCGGGGCGAGTTCTGGTGCCGTGGACCAGGCCGTCGCGCGTCCGCCCTGTGCGGGCATGGACCAGACGGTGCCGAGGGAGTCCGTGATGTAGATGGCGTTCGAGCGGGGGTCGAAGGCCAGTCCGTTGGGCAGGCTGTTGGCCGGGAGGGCAACGATGCGCTCCGGCGTCTTCTGCCCCGGCTTCAGGCGCCACAGCCCGGTCAGGTCCGTGGTGCCGGTGGCGTACAGGGCGTAGAGCGTCCCGTCGGGGGTGCGGGCGAGTCCGGTGGCCAGGGCGAAACCGAGCACTGGGGTGTGCACGCCGCCGTCGGCGGGTGCCGGCAGCGTGGCGAGGATGTGTGTGGTGCCGTAGCGGTCGACGCGCGCCACCTGGTGGGCGCCTGCGAAGGTCACGTCCACGGAGCCGTTCGGCTCTACGAGGGCGTTCTCCGGGCTCTGCCCCTTGGCCAGATCCAAATGGGTGACGATGTGGGCGCGGGACACCGGCTCCGTGGCGCCCTGCGCGGCCGCCGCCGTGGCAACCGTCGCGAGAGCCAGACTTGCCGCGGCGCCGGCGAGAACGGCGCGCGTGATTCTGGTCTTCATGATTACTCCTGGAATGCGAGCAAGAGCGCGATGGCGCTCAGGAAACGGGGGGCGGCGCTAGGGGAGTTGGAGGGCTGCTGAGGCGCAGCGAGGAAGGAATCCGGGTCACAGGTTCCGGCCGAGCAGGTCCAGCAGGCTGGTCCAGTGTCGTTCGGTGGCTTCGGCGTTGTACGCCTCGGTGTCGGCCATGCTGTAGCCGTGTTCGGCGTCGGCGTAGACCTCGGTCCGGTAGCGGACGCCGGCGTCGGCGAGAGCCTTGTCGAGGCGCTGGATCTGCGCGGGCGGCATCGAGTGGTCCCGGTCGGCGTGGCCGAAGTAGAGCTCGGCGGTGATCCGGTCGGCGGCCAGATGGGGGCTTTCGGGGTCGGCGTCGTCGGCCAGCCCACCGCCGTGGAATCCGGCCGCTGCCGCAACCCGCTCGGGATGACTGACGGCGGTGAGCAGGGCCAGACGGGCGCCCATGCAGTAGCCGGTGATGCCGACCGGTCCCGGGGCGGCCTCCGTGCGGGTCGCCAACCATGCCAGATAGCTGTCGGTGTCGCGCGCCACCGCCTCCACGGACAGCTCGCCCATGATCGGGAAGATCTGCTCGAACAGGGCGGGGCGGTCGTCCGAGGCGATGAAGTCGGGCAGCGGCACGACCGGGGCGCGCCCGTGACGGTAGAAGACGTTGGGAACCAGAACCGTGTAGCCGGCCCCGGCGAGGCGGTCGGCCATCTTCTGCAGCTGAGGACGCAGTCCGAAAGCGTCCATGTACAGCAGTACGGCCGGGTGTCCGGCGTTGTCGTCGGGGTGGGCCAGGTAGGCGTCGGCGGTGCCGTCCTGGGTGAGGATGTCGACGTTTGTTCCGCGTACGGCGGTCATGGGAAGTTCCTTGCTTGGTTGGGGTGGTGCTCGGCCTGCGGGCCGTGGCCCGGTGGCCGTGTCGCGGGCCGCCGGTTCGGGGGCTGCCGGCAGCGTGGAGCGGGCCCGAAGGGCGAGGTGTGATCAGGCGTAGAGAAGTTCCGCCTGCCACCAGCCCTGCGGCTGGTGGTGCAGGTCGAGGTAGGCGGCGGCCAGGGCTTCGGGGGTGAAGCGCGGGTCGCCGCCGCCGATGTAGCCGGCGACGGTCACGGTCGTCACGTGCACGCCGGTGCCTCGCTGTTGCTTGTACAGGGCCTGGACGTAGGCGCGCAGTGCCGCCTTGCCCACCGACAGTGAGCTGTACTCGGGCGAGGGGTCGAGGGCGAGACCGCCGCCGGTGAACAACAGGCTCCCCCGCCCACCCGGCAGGAGCGGGAGGACCGTCCGGGCTGCGACCATGGCCCCGGTGACGTTCACCGCGAGGGCGCGGGCGAAGTCCCGCGCGTCCAGGTCGGCGGGTGTGTCGGGTGCCAGGAGGGCGGCGTTGTAGACGAGCACCTCCGGTACGCCGAGTTCGTCGGCGGCCTTGACGAGCGCTGTTTGCAGAGCCTCGGGGTCGGCGGCGTCCACCTGGTAGGCGTTCGCCCTGTGACCTTCGGCCACCAGCCCGGACGCGTATTCCTCCAGGCGCTCGCCGCCACGGCCGAACAGTGCCACCGGGTTGCCGTCCCGGGCGAAGGCTTGGGCGAGGGCCAGGCCGAGGCCGGGGCCTACACCGACGATGAGCGCGGATCCGTTGCTCATGATTGCTCCTCCAGCTGCCGTGTGTTCCTGCGGCCCCGTGAACTGCGCGGCGGCCGGACGTCCCGCCTGCGATGAGCGGACGATCCCGGGCGCGGCCGGGGCAGCGGACTCCATGCAACCTTCCGGGCGAGGGACGAGGGAGAGCCTGATGACCCAGGTACTGGCAGGACCTCCCAGGTCACGCTCGCGCCGACCTAGCCTCGGAGCATGGACAGGCATACACAGATCCGGGAATTCCTGACTTCCCGGAGAGCGAAGATCACCCCGGAGCAGGCGGGACTGCCCGCCTTCGGCGGGGACACACGCCGGGTTCCCGGACTGCGCCGCGAGGAGGTCGCCCTGCTGACCGGGATCAGCGTCGAGTACTACACCCGCCTGGAGCGCGGCAACGCCCGCGGTGTCTCCGACAGCGTTCTGGACAACCTCGCCCGTGCTCTGCAGCTCGACGAGGCCGAGCGCACGCATCTGTTCGATCTGATCCGTGCGGCGAACGCCGCCGCCCGTTCCCGCCGGGCCGCCAAGCAGCAGATTCGTCCTGCCGTCCAGCGCATCCTGGACTCCATGGCCGTCCCGGCCTTCGTCCGCAACGCGCGCCACGACACGCTGGCCGCCAACCAGCTCGGCCGCGCCCTGTTCTCACCGATCATGCTCGGTCAGGCCCTGCCGGTGAACAACGCCCGGTTCATCCTCCTGGACCCGCGCGCGGTCGACCTCTTCCCCGACTGGGAGGACATCGCTGGCGACACCGTCACCACGCTGCGTTGGGCCGCCGGCCGCAACCCCTACGACAAGGGGCTGACCGACCTGGTGGGCGAGCTGTCCACGCGCAGCGAGTTCTTCCGCACGCGCTGGGCCACGCACAACGTGCGCATCCAGTGCAAGGACCTCAAGACGTTCCACCATCCCGCCGTCGGCGATCTGGCGCTCTCCTACGAGTCGATGACCATCGACGCCGATGCCGGGCTGACCCTGGTCGCCTACAGCGCCGAACCCGCGACGCCCTCCGAGGACGGTCTGCGCCTGCTGGCCAGCTGGGCGGCCACCGTCGAGGGCGAAGAGAACATGCGGCAGTCGTCGACCACCTGATATCCAACCGGCGGACGGCCTCGGGCCCCAGGCACCTGCCGGTGATCGAATCAGCCGAGTGCCCGGGCCTCAGCCGGTGGGAGCCTGTGTGCTCTGTTCGTCCTCGACCGTGGCGGCCCAGTCGGCCAGCCGTCCCAGGGCCTTCTCCGACGGGGAGGCGGGCTCGGCGCTGTAGACGGTGAGAATCAGGCCGGCGTCCGAGTCGACGGTCATCGACTCATAGGACACAGTGAGGTCGCCGACGGCAGGATGGCGGATGGTCTTCACGCCACCGCGGTGGATGCGGACGTTGTGATCGGCCCAGCGCCTGCGGAACAGCTCACTGTGCGCGGACAGCTCGTCCACCAGGTCGGCCAGCGCCTTGTCATGCGGACTACGGCCCACCTGCCAGCGCAGAGCGGCGATGGTGTCGTTGGCGACGGTCTCCCAGTCAGGGAAGAAATCGACCGCACGCGGGTCCAGGAGGACGAACCGGGCGTTGTTCACCGGCAGTGTCCGGCCGTGCATGAACGGTGAGAACAGGGCGCGGCCGAGCCGGTTGGCGGCCAGGGTGTCGAAGCGAGGTGTACGGACGTACGCAGGAAGACCGACCAGGGCATGAAGGATGCGCAGGACGGCAGGCGGAATCTGCGGCGCCTGCGCCCCGCTCGATGGGGCAGCGCCGTCCGCGGAGCGCACCAGATCGAACAGATGCGTGCGCTCGGCCTCGTCGAGCTGAAGCGCACGAGCGAGGCAGTCCAGGACGCCGTCGGAGACACCAAGGGCGTTGCCCCGCTCCAGGCGGGTGTAGTAGTCGACGCTGACACCGGCCAGAGAGGCGACCTCCTCCCGACGCAGTCCGGGAACGCGCCGTGCGTCACCACCGTAGGCGGGCAGTCCTGCCTGCTCCGGGGTGATCTTGGCCCTCCGGGAGCTCATGAAGTCGCTGATTTCTTGGCGCCTGTCCATATTCCGAGGTTATGCCCGTGCCGTCGCGCTGAGGGGGACTGCCAGTACCTGGGTTCTCAGGGTCTCCCTCGTCCGTCGTGGGAGGGGTTGCATGCATCGTGTCCGGCGGTCGGCAACGGGGCCGCCGCCCGCGGATTCGGCAGAGAGGATGAGAACGGCATGCGTACCACCAGTCTGGGCAGCAAGGGTCCTGAGGTCGGCGTTCTGGGGCTGGGCTGCATGGGCATGAGTTTCGCCTACGACATGGCCGCGCCCCGTGACGACGAGACGTCGGTCTCCGTGATCCGCCAGGCGCTCGACCTGGGCATCACCCTGCTTGACACAGCCGACGTCTACGGCCCCTACGTGAATGAGGAGCTGGTCGGCCGGGCCCTGGCCGGCGGCCATCGCGAGCGCGCGGTTCTGGCGACGAAGGTCGGTCTGGTGAGCGTGGGCGGACCGGGCGAGGTCCGTACGGTTCCCAACGGACGCCCCGAGCACGTACGTACGTCGATCGACGAGAGCCTGCGCCGGCTCGGCACCGACCACGTGGATCTCTATCAGTTGCACCGCGTCGACCCCGACGTGCCCATCGAGGAGACTTGGGGAGCGATGGCAGAGGCCGTCGCAACGGGCAAGGCCCGGCACATCGGCCTGTCCGAAACGACCGTCGACCACATCAAGCGGGCGCAGTCGGTGCACCCGGTGGCCTCGGTGCAGTCCGAGATGTCGCTGTGGACCAGGGAATGGATGACCGACGTGCTGCCCTACTGCGGAGAGCAGGGCATCGCCTTCCTGCCGTTCTCGCCGCTGGGCAAGGGCTTCCTCGCGGGCCGGTTCACTTCCTTCGACGACCTGCCCGAGGACGACTTCCGGCGCCGGCTGCCCCGCTTCCAGCAGGAGGCTCTACGCGCCAACCTGGCCATCGCGGGCAAGGTACGCGAGATCGCCGAACGGATGGGGGCCACCCCGGCCCAGGTGGCACTGGCCTGGCTGATCGCCCAGGGGCCGTACGTCATCCCCATTCCCGGCACCAAGACCCCCAAGTACCTTGCCGACAATGCCGGAGCAGCCGACATCGAGCTCAGCTCCGAGGACCTGGCCGAACTCGACACGCTGCCCACGCCGCAGGGCGGCCGCTACTGAGGCAAGCCGAGTCCGGCACCGGCTTCGCTACAGCGTGGATCATCGGTGTGCGCGCTGCTGCGAGGGCCCGACCCGGGCGGTCTCAGCGTCCTCGCCGGGGATCGGCCTCCGGGGTCGGGTGACCGTCTACCTGCTCGTGACCGGTGGTGGCTTCCCAACTGGCGAGGAAGTCGAGCGAGTCTTCGGAAGGGGAGCCGGGTTCGGCGGTGTAGGCGACGAGGGTCAGACCGGCGTCGGCGTCGATGGCCATCGACTCGTAGGGCAGGGAGATGGCGCCGACGACAGGGTGCTGGAGCCGTTTGACGCCGTTGCGGTGTATCTGCACGTTGTGGGCCGCCCACCGGGTACGGAAGGACTCGCTGCGCGTGGACAGTTCGCCGATGAGTTCCGTCAGCGCCTTGTCGTAGGGGTTGCGGCCGGCCTGCCAACGCAGCGAGGCGACGGCGTCGTTGGCCGTGGCTTCCCAGTCGCTGAAGAATTCACGGGCCCCTGGGTCGAGGAAGAGGTACCGGGCGTGGTTGACGGGCGGGGGCCGGTCCTTCAGCACCGGTGAGAACAGGGCGCGGCCCAGGCGGTTGACGGCCAGGGTGTCGAAGTACCCGTTCCACACGAGTGCGGGCGTCGACATCGCATCCAGGATGCGCTGCACGGCCGGGCGCACCTGCGGCCGGGCCTTCCGGCGGGGCCGGGTGGTGGCGTTCGCCGCGCGGATCAGGTCGAGGAGGTGGGTTCGCTCCGCCTCGTTGAGCTGGAGGGCACGCGCGAGGTTGTCCAGGACGCTGTCGGAGACACCTCGGGCGTCACCGCGTTCCAGGCGTGTGTAGTAGTCGACGCTCACTCCGGCCAGGAGTGCGACTTCCTCGCGACGCAGTCCGGGAACACGGCGTGCGTCCCCGCCGAAGACGGGCAGCCCCGCCTGTTCGGGCGCGATCTTTGCCCGGCGCGAGGTCAGGAACTCACGGATCTCTTTCCTCCGGTCCATTCTCCGAGGCTAGGCCCGGCCATGGTGGGGCTGGGAGGCCCTGCCAGTACCTGGGTCATCAGGCTCTCCCTCATCAGCCACCGAGCCGGTTGCATGAACGGAGGCCCCGGGTGGTGACGGGAGGAACCGCTCGCCGCACGACGGCGCCGACCACCCCTCTGCCGTGGGGCCGACAGGGTGCAGCCCCGGTGAAGCGGCATCCGCCCCGCTCTTCGGCATCCGCTCGCTCGACCCGCTGTGCCCGTACCGGGGCAGCCACTCGAACGCAACCCCTTCGATCAAGGAAGCAGCACCACGTGTCCACTCCCGAGAACACCGTGCCGCCTGCCCCAGCACGGCCTGGCCCGGCCGGGCCCCGGCAACGGCAGCAGGGGATCAGCCGTGGGCTGACGCTGCTGTTCGCCATCGCCGGCGGTGCGGCCGTCGCGAACCTCTACTGGGCTCAGCCACTGCTGGACTTCATCGCGCGCGACCTGCACGCCTCCGCCTCCCTGGCGGGCTGGCTGGTCACCGCGACCCAGATCGGCTACGCGGTCGGCATCCTGCTGATCGTGCCGCTCGGCGACGTGATGGACCGGCGCCGGCTCATCCCTCTGATGATGCTGATCGGGGCCGTGGCACTGGTGGGATGTGCGCTGGCGCCGTCGATCGGCGTACTCCTCGTGGCCATCAGCGCGCTGGGAGTCAGCACGGTGTCCGGCCAGATCCTCGCCCCGCTGGCAGGGGACCTTGCCGCCGACGCCGAGCGTGGCCGTGTGGTGGGTACGGTCGCCTCAGGAATCCTGATCGGCATCCTCGTCTCGCGCACGGTGAGCGGCCTGGTCGCGAGTATCGCGGGATGGCGCGCCGTGTTCGTGGTCGCGGCGGCTGCGGCGGTGGTCTTCGCCATCTTGCTGCACCGGGCGATCCCGTCGATGGAGCCCAAGCTCCGCATGCCGTACCCGGCGCTGATCGCGTCCGTCGGCCGAGTGGTCCGGCAGGAGCGGATGGTGCGCTGGACCCTGCTCCTGGGCGCCACCGGATTCGGCGTCTTCACCATGTTCTGGACGGCGCTGACATTCCTGCTGAGCGCGCCGCCGTTCTCCTACCCGGTCTCGGTCATCGGTCTGTTCGGGCTGGCCGGTCTGGCCGGCGCCTCGGCCGCCCAGGGAGCGGGCCGGCTCCAGGACCGGGGCTGGTCGCTGCCCGCCACCGGGGCGGGGTGGGCCCTGGCTGTGATCGCGTTCGGTACCGCCGCGCTCGTCGGCCACTCCGTCGTCCTGCTCGTGGTGGCCATCGTGCTGCTGGACATCGCCGTCATGGGCCTGACCATCCTCAACCAGACACGGCTGTTCGCCGTGTCGCGGCAGGCCCGGAGCAGGATCAACACCGCCCTGGTGACCAGCAACTTCGTCGGCGGCGCCATCGGTTCGGCCGCCGCTTCTCTGCTGTGGCAGGCCGGAGGCTGGACAGCCGTGACGCTCACCGGCGCCGCCCTGGCCTGCCTCGCCCTGATCGTGTGGGCGATCGGTCGCCGCGGCCCTCTCGTAGCCGTCGACGCACGGTGACTCAGACCAGTCCATTCACCGCCCTAACCCACGCGCTGTCCGGGCGCGTTGATCCTGGAGGTTCGACACCATGACCAAGACCATCGGATTCATCGGAAGCGGCATGATCGGCAGCTCGCTCGCCCGCCTCGCCGTCGCAGCCGGTCTCGATGTCGTCATGAGCAACTCGCGCGGCCCCGAGACCCTCGCCGACCTGATCGCCGAACTCGGTGACCGGGCCCGCGCGGCCACCACGGAGGAGGCGGCGAAGGCAGGCGACGTGGTGGTGGCAACCGTCCCCATGAGCGCCTACGACAAGCTCCCCGCCGACGCGCTGGCCGGCAAGACCGTGATCGACACGATGAACTACTACCCGGAGCGCGACGGCCACATCGCAGAACTGGACAGCGCGGAAGTGACCTCCAGCGAGCTGCTCCAGCGGCACCTGGCGAACTCCCGTGTCGTCAAGACGCTCCACAACATGGACCACCGCAGGCTGTTCACCCGGGCTCGCCCCGCCGGCGCCCTGGACCGCAGCGCCCTGCCCGTAGCCGGTGACGACCCGGCCGCCAAGGCCGAGATCGTCCGGCTTCTGGACGTCCTGGGCTACGACGCCGTCGGCATCGGCACCCTCGCCGACTCCTGGCGCTGCGAGCCCGGCACCCCCGTCTACGTCTGGCCCTACCTCGGAGACCGCCCGGAGGGGAGCACCAAGGAGGAGGCACAGCGCTGGTTCCAGGAAGCCCCGGGCGAGCCGGTGCCCGCCGACGGGGTCACGGAACTGGTCGACCGGGCTGTCCGGGGCCCCGTGGGCGGCTCCTTCGCCGCCCTGCCGTTCTGGGGCTGAGGTTGGTCCTCTGCCCGGCTCCGCGACAGGGGCCGGGCAGCCGACCCGCCAAACAGTTGCGACGCTGGTTACGCGGCCGCAGCATAAGGCGCCTGCTGGAAGCGGCCCTTCGACATCCCGACTGGCCAATTATGGGTCGACGAAAAGGCCAACTACGATTCGCCACGATGCGATGACGTGGGCTTCTCTGCCCGCCACTGGCCATCATCTATCGCACGAAGTCACAGCAAATGCGACTGAGTGCTTCAGTTGGCCATTGAGTGCCTCAGTTGGCCGCCTTGGTGCTCAGGGTCGTTGATCAACACCTGGCTGCACTCAGCCCTCGTCGGATCGCCACAACCAGCGGAGGGCATCGGGGAGTAGGACGCCGCCGTGGTTGGGGCTGTGACCGCCGTCGCCCAGGACAAGGCGGAAGTCGTAGCCGGCTTCCGCGAGCGCGGCCGCGACGCGCAGGTTGTTGGCGAGCCAATTCCCCGCGGGCTTGTCCCAGCACAGGTCACGATGGCCCGCTTGCAGGAAGATGCGCAGCGGCTTGTTGGGGACACGGGGAATGAGTTCGGGGTAGGGGTTGCCGCCGGGCATCTGCGTGAAGCTGGACAGGAACGCGGTGACCCGGCGGAACTTGTCGGGGCGCAGCCATGCTGCGGTGAAGGCGCAGTTGCCGCCGCTGCTGCCACCGCAAATGCCCCACTCATCGGGGTCCTCGGCGATCGAGTAGTGCTTCGTGACCTCTGGGATGATCTCGCTGAGGAGGAAACTGACGTACCGATCGTCGTATGCGTCGTACTCGGTATTACGGTTCTTCGGATCCTGAGCGCCGGGGAAGATGCCAGGGTCGACGAACACCCCGATGGTGACCGGGATGTCACCACGGTGGACGAGGTTGTCCAGGACGATCGCGCCGCGGACTTCCCCATCGGGGTCGAGGTACCACCATCCGTCCTGGAACACCATGAGCGACGCCGGCTTGGAAGGGTCGTAGCGCGCGGGAACGTGGACCCAGAACTTCCGGGATGTCCCGGGGTAGATCTCGCTGACGTTCCAGTCGAACTCGAACGTCTCGCCGGCGGGCACTCCGGGCTGTGCAGCAGAGTCGGGGCCGTGGACGTAGCGAACGTCTGACTGGTGAATCGGAAGCGGCTGGTAGGGCACCTCGATCGTCACGCGGGCCAACCTAAGAGAGATCGCGAGCTGTCTCAACGGGGTTTAGGGTCCCTTGTGGAAGTGCTGGTCACAGCGATTCGTTGAGGTCGTTCAGAACCGTTCCACTGATCTGCCTGTCGCTCTCTCCCCGTCCCGAGTGAGGAGAGAGCTGCGGCCAACTGTGACGCTCAGGGTGGCCAACCGAAGCGCTCAGTCACAGCAAACCGGGCTTAACCTCGATCTTGCATGACGGTCCGTCGACGGAGTCGGCGGGCCGATTCGTGTTCTGTGGCTGATGACGGGCATGTTGGTGGCCCGGTTGTCGCATCGGGTGGGCGCCGGGTTCCCCATGGCCAGTGACGGGCAAGGCGGAGGATGCGGCGCCGGCCGGTCGTCACGAGCTGGGCGGCGGCGGAGAGCATACGGACCAGGTACGCAAGGGTCGACCGTGGAGCCTGACTCTGGAGGACCGGATCCTGCTCGTAGCGGCTTACTGGCGTACGAACGTGACGCTGCGGCTCCCCCACTGTTCGGGGTGTCGAAGTCGGCCGCCAACGCATCATCGGCCACCTCGGACCGTCGCTTACGCTTCAGCCCCCGCCAGCGGTTCCGTAAGGACGCCGTGCTGATCGTCGACGGCACCCTGGGGCCTGTTGCTAAAGTCCGTGCGGATGTGTACCTGTATGCAGTGCTGGATCTTGACGACACGCGGCGCTCGGGTGTCGGAGGGCGTCCTGGCAGAGCCGGGCATCCCGGCGTTAAGAGACGGGCATCGCGCCGTCAGTGCCGTCGAGTAGGTTCTCTCCGTTCGGCCCAACAGACGGGCCGCCGAACTGGGAGGACTCGTCGCCGTGAGCATCCACATGCACATGCGCGCCGTCGCGGAATCCGAGATCCGGGACGACCACACCTGGCTTGCGGCGTTCATGTGGGAGGCTTGGGAGAATCACCCCGACGAGTACGCAGCGGGCATCGCCGAGTCGATCGACAAGGTCTGGGGCTCCGTCAATGACCTGTATGCCGCTGCGGACGTCCTCGATTTGGGTGCCGACGACTCTTGGGAGCTGCCGATTTACGGCGGGCGGCCAGTGGCTCATAGCGCTGATGCCGACCCCTCCAACCCGCCCCTGGGGATTCTGGAGCCGCCTGGGGTGTCACAGGCCGCAGGCTTCCTCGCACGTGTCTCGTTCGACGAGCTGTGGAACGTCGCCGGTGCCAAGCTCATCTGGGCCGGCTGGGACGAAGCGCAGGTCAGGCAGGAGTTCCTCGACCATCACAGGGGCCTCCAAGAGTTCTACGGGCGGGCGGCCGCAGCGGGCCACGCCGTGGTCAGGGCGGTGTGGGCTTGAGACGTGGTCGCGTGCCGGTCACGGCCATTCGTTGATGGCGGCGACCAGCAATGTCGCTTCATAGCGGACAGCAAGTTTGTCCGTATCGCGTGGCGACGGCCCGCCCCAGCCAGCCCGCGTCACCAACCTCTCCGAACAGCACACCTAGGGCCTGTGTGAGGTCGTGATCATTCTCGGGTTCTGGTCCCGTGCGGGGGTGGGACCTGGTAGGACGCTGAGTGTGACACGTATGCAACTCA
>NZ_JBSGZV010000041.1:0-41043 GCF_053611185.1 Streptomyces sp. NPDC054834
GCGGACGGCTGTGCGGACGGCTGTGCGTACGGCCGTCGACATCACCATTGACATCACCGGTGGGCGAGCGGAGACTCGACCGCGAAAAGTGAAGGAAATTTCACCAGGCGAACTTCAGCACCCGGCGAACATCAGGGAACCGAAGGGAACGACCGATGCGCACCACCGTCGGCATCATCGGAGCCGGCCCCGCCGGACTCCTCCTCGCGCGGCTGCTGCACACCGCGGGTATCGACTCGGTCGTCCTGGAGAGCCGCGACCGTGACTACGTCGAGCACCGGCAGCGCGCCGGGATCCTGGAGCAGGGCACGGTGGACGTGCTCCGGGCGGTCGGCGCCGGGGAGCGCATGGACCGCGAGGGCCTGCGCCACGACGGGATCGAGCTGCGGTTCGCCAAGCAGCGCCATCGCGTGGACTTCCCCGCCCTCACCGGCGGCCGGTCCGTCATGGTCTACGCCCAGACCGAGGTCTGCAAGGACCTCATCGCCCTCCAGTCGAAGGAGGGCGGCCCGCTGCTGTTCGAGGCGGAGGCCCTGGCCGTCGAGGACGCCGATACCGACCGACCCCGCGTCCCCTTCCGGTACGCGGGGCGTGAGGACGTGCTGGAGTGCGAGTACGTCGTCGGCTGCGACGGCTTCTGGGGGGTGTCCAGGAAGGCCGTCCCCGCCGCACTCTCCCAAGTCTTCGAACGGACGTACCCTTTCGGCTGGCTCGGCATCCTCGCCGACGTCGCCCCCTCGCACGACGAGCTGGTCTACGCCCGCCACGACCGAGGCTTCGCCCTGCTGTCCATGCGCCCGCCCGTCACCCGCCACCACCCTTCCAAGGAAGTCGCTTCGCTCCCTGTTGACTCCTTCGTCTCCCGCCTCTATCTCCAGGTGCCCGCGGGCACGGAGGCGGAGCGCTGGGCCGACGGCGAGATCTGGGACGAGCTGGAGCGCCGGGTCGAGACCGCCGACGGCTGGCGGCTGGAACGCGGGCCCGTCACCCAGAAGTCGGTGACCCCGATGCGTTCCTTCGTCCACGAGCCCATGCGGCACGGCTGCCTCTTCCTCGCCGGCGACGCCGCCCACATCGTGCCGCCGACCGGCGCCAAGGGGCTGAACCTCGCCGTCGGGGACGTCGTCACCTTCGCGCGGGCGCTGACCCACCGCCGTGACACCGGTTCGGCGGAACTGCTCGACGCCTACTCCGCGACCTGTCTGCGCCGGGTCTGGCAGGCGGAACGGTTCTCCTACGACATGACGACCCTGCTCCACCGCGCCCCGGACGCCACCCCGTTCGAGGACCGCCTCCAGCTCGCCCGTCTGGCACGGATCGCCTCCTCGCGGGCTGCCGAGACCGACCTGGCCGAGGCGTACACGGGCATCCCCTTCGGCTGAGCGCGCGACGGCGCGCGGCCGTCATCCCTGTCCGGTTCCGGCTGTGTACCAGTTCGGTGAGGAATGGATCGCTCCGTGGCCGGGAATCACGCATCCGCGTAGCGTGTTGGCCAGCACGGACAGGGAAAGATCCTCCTCAAGTATTAGGATCATTCCTTTGCCAATCTATTACTCTTGAGCCAAGGCCACGAAGGGTGGCCATGGAGGAGTGAAATGAGGAGCAGCAACCCGGTCTTCTCGCGACGGGGGTTCAGCCGCGACAACGGCTACGCGGGCTTCAACACCGCGCCGCAGGCCGGGTACGCGCAGGGCAACCCATATGCGCAGCAGGGCAACCCGTATGCGCAGAACCCCTACGCGACCAACCCGTACGCCCAGACGGACCAGCAGTACGGCGCTCCGCCGCAGGCCCCGGTCTCCACCGGCCGGATGACGATGGACGACGTCGTCATGCGCTCGGCCATGACGCTCGGCACCGTCGCCGTCGGCGCGGTCCTCGCCTGGGCCCTGCTTCCCGTCTCGGCCGGCAGCTACGGCCTGGCGGTCGGATCCGCGCTGGTAGCGATGGTCCTGGCGCTCGTCCAGAGCTTCAAGCGCACCCCCTCGCCCGCGCTGATCCTGGGATACGCCGCCTTCGAGGGCGTCTTCCTCGGCGTGATCAGCGAGATGTACAACAGCCGGTGGAGCGGCGCCCCGTTCCAGGCGGTGCTCGGCACGATGGCGGTCTCGGCGGCCACCCTCCTGATCTACAAGGCGGGCTGGATCCGCGTCACCGCCCGGTACGCCCGTATCGGTCTGGCCATTGCCATGGCGTTCATTCTGGTCATGGCGGTCAACCTGCTGCTGGTCGTGTTCGGCGTCGCCGAGGACGGCGGTCTGCGCAGCTTCGGCCCGCTGGGCGCGGCCGTGGGCATTCTGGCGGTGCTCCTCGGCGCGTTCTTCCTGACCCTCGACTTCAAGCAGATCGAGGACGGCATCGCCTACGGCGCCCCGCGCCAGGAGGCCTGGCTGGCCGCGTTCGGCCTCACCCTGACCCTGGTGTGGATCTACGTGGAGATGCTGCGGCTCGCGGCCATCTTCAGCAGCAGCGACTAGCCACCGCCCGGCGGTAGCGAGAAGGGCCCTGGGTGCTCCCCGGGGCCCTTCGTCGTGTGCGGGCTAGTCGTATGCGGTTCGTCGTGTGGGTGCGCGGCCAGGGCCCGGCCGAGTACACCTAGCGCAGCTTGCGCGCGGCCCTCCTCAGGTCGTACTCGTGGACGATCGCCTTGGCGTGGCCGTACGCGAGGTTGTGCTCGTGCCGGAGCCAGCTGACTTTTTCCTCGAAGCGGAAGAGAGCGGGTCCGTCTTCGACGGTGCGCAACCAGTCGGAGACTTCACGACCGGTGCACTGGGGGATGCGGGCGAGCAGGTTGCGGTGGGTCTCCTCGGAGAAGAGTTGGGACATCGGCACCTCCGAACGCAAAGGGGATGTAAGCCGGTCCTTCAGGTCACCGTGCCCTAGCGTTGGCGTGTTGGCAACAGTCCCGCTGAGACGCGTTACGCTCACGGCGTGGTTGATACGACGCCCCTGACCCGTGCCGTGGATCACTTCGCCGATCGTTTGCGGGCGGCGCCGCAGTCCCGACTCCAACGGGGCGCTGCCGCTGAGGCTCTGCGGCTGGGCCGGGAGTTGGCCGTGTGGGCCCAGCGGCTCGAGGACCCTTCGGGGGAACCCCGACAGATGCCGGACGCGGGAATGTTCGCGGCGGCCGACCAAATCACCGTGGCCGGGCATGACTTGGCGATCGTGCTGTCGAGTGACGCCGAGGTCGACGAAGCGGTGAGGCTGGTGGCGGAGGCGCAGAAGAGGGCGGGGGTCTGAGGACCCGGTGCCTCAGAGCGAGGCGATGACCCTGTCCGCCAGGATGTAGACGCTCTCCTCGCCGCACGCGAACGTCAGCGTGTACGCGCCCGAGATGCCGGAGCCGCCCAGCAGGTGCGGCTTCTCGCCGGTGCGCAGGGCCGCTGCCAGGCGTTCGGCGGTCTCGCGGTGGCCGGGGGTCATGCACAGGGTCGTGCCGTCGGCGAAGACGTAGACGTCGAGGGTGCCGAGGGGGCCGGGGCGCACGTCGGTCAGTTCCGTGCGGGACTCGGCGAGCCCTTCGAGGACGGTGACCGTGCGCTCGTGGTCGCCCACGACCGGCGACTGGACCGGAACGAAGTCGGGGTGGGAGGGGTGGCGGCGGCGGGCCGCGGCCAGCTCCGGGGACTCCCCGGCGAACTCGTCGTTGTCCGGGCCGGGCTCCGTCACCGGCTCCAGGCCGGCGAAGTCGGCCGTGCGGGGCAGGAACAGCTCGCTGTCGGGGAGGCCGAGCAGGGTGGGCGTGTCGGAGGTCTCGCGGGCCTCCTGGGCGGCCCAGAACGCCCGCGCCTCGGCCAGCTCCCGCTCCCGCTCCTCGGCGAGTGCCTCGGCCACGGCCGCGCGTATCTCTTCGGCCTCGGCGGTCCGGGCGGCGGGCAGCAGGGCGCGCGTCGCGGCGCCGTTGCTCTCGGCGTTCTCGGCGAGCTGCGTGCGCAGGGCCGCGAGCTGCCGACGCAAGCCCAGAAGGGTGCGCAGGACGGCGGCGCCCACGGCGCCGGTGGCGGCCGTGGTGACCAGCAGGGCGATCGGCATGGCGCTCACTGACGTACTCCCGGTTAAAAGTCGACCCCCCGACTTCCTACATCAGCTTGAAGGGCGGACTAACCAGCTGTCAGTGCGTAACGTCACGAAACGGACAGATCTCTGTCTTGGGCTTCCTGCGTACAGCCGCTCTGACCTGCCTTGACATCTCCCGGGCGGGAGATAGGTCACATCCTGGGGGAGATTGGATCACAAACCGGCCCGGCGTTCGAGTTTTTCTCGAAGGCCGGGCCGGAGCGTCACTTTGGGTCCAGTGACCGCTACTTTACGGCGCTCAGCTGAGGCGCTCGATGACCATCGCCATGCCCTGGCCGCCGCCGACGCACATCGTCTCCAGGCCGAACTGCTTGTCGTGGAACTGGAGCGAGTTGATGAGCGTGCCGGTGATGCGGGCACCGGTCATGCCGAACGGGTGGCCGACGGCGATGGCGCCGCCGTTGACGTTCAGCTTGTCGAGGTCGATGCCGAGGTCGCGGTAGGAGGGGATCACCTGGGCGGCGAAGGCCTCGTTGATCTCGACCAGGTCGATGTCGTCGATGGTCAGGCCGGCGCGCCGGAGGGCCTGCTTGCTGGCCTCGACCGGGCCGAGGCCCATGATCTCGGGGGACAGGCCGGAGACGCCGGTCGACACGATGCGGGCGAGCGGGGTCAGGCCCAGCTCGCGGGCCTTGGTGTCGGACATGATGACGAGCGCGGCGGCGCCGTCGTTGAGCGGGCAGCAGTTGGCGGCGGTGACCATGCCGTCCGGGCGGAAGACCGGCTTGAGGCCCTGGACGCCCTCCAGGGTGACGCCGGCGCGCGGGCCGTCGTCCTTGCTGACGACCGTGCCGTCGGGGAGGGTGACCGGGGTGATCTCGCGCTCCCAGAAGCCGTTCTTGATGGCTTCCTCGGCGAGGTTCTGGGAGCGGACGCCGAACTCGTCCATGTCCTGGCGGGTGATGCCCTTCAGGCGGGCGAGGTTCTCCGCGGTCTGGCCCATCGCGATGTAGGCGTCCGGGACCAGGCCGTCCTCGCGGGGGTCGTGCCAGGTCGTGCCCTCCTGCTCCGCGACGGCGGCGGTACGGGCCTCGGCCTCGGCGAAGAAGGGGTTGTGCGTGTCCGGCACGCTGTCGGAGTTGCCCTTGACGAACCGGGAGACCGTCTCGACGCCGGCCGAGATGAAGACGTCGCCCTCGCCGGCCTTGATGGCGTGCAGGGCCATGCGGCTGGTCTGGAGCGAGGAGGAACAGTAACGGGTGATCGTGCAGCCCGGCAGGTGGTCCATGCCCATCTGCACGGCGACGATCCGGCCGAGGTTGTTGCCCTGCTCGCCGCCCGGGAGACCGCAGCCGAGCATCAGGTCGTCGATGTCCTTGGGGTCCAGCTCGGGGACCTTGGCCAGGGCGGCCTGGATGATCGTGGCGGTGAGGTCGTCCGGGCGCAGGTCCTTGAGAGAGCCCTTGAAGGCGCGGCCGATCGGCGAGCGGGCGGTCGAGACGATGACGGCTTCGGGCATCACGGCTCCAGTTCAAAAAGGGCAGCGCGTAGCGCTTCGATGAGGGGTGGCGGTCGGGCGGCGGGTGGGCGTACGGGGAGTTGGCTGGGGGCTTCCTGTGAAGTTACCCGTACGTATGGCCGAGGTCACGTGTGTCACGGTGTGACCCTGACCGCAGTTTCTAAGCGCTTGCTTTCCCTCCGGACCCCGCACGCGGCACGGAGGGCGCGGGCTCGGGAGCCGGCTCCGGTTCCAGCACCTGGCGCCTGCGACGCCGCTTGAGGAGGGCCCAGGGGCCGCGGGGGCCGGTCGGCATCGCCGCCGTGACCTCCGTGCCGGCCTCGTCCGCGGCTTCGGCGGCCGCACGGGCCACCGGGAGGAAGCCCTCGCGGCGGCTGACGTCCGGGCGGTCCTCCTCCGCCGGCCAGAGGCCGAGAGCGGCGCAGACGGTCGGGAGGACCGCCATCGCCGCCGTGGCGTAGCCCTCGGCAGAGGGGTGGTAGTTGTCGGGGCCGAACAGCTCACGCGGGTTCGCGGCGAACTCGGGGCCCAGCAGGTCGCCCAGCGACACCGTGCGGCCGCCCTGCCCGACCACCCCGATCGTCTGGGCCGCCGCCAGCTGCCGGGAGGCGCGGCGGGCCAGCCAGCGCAGTGGCTGCTGCACCGGCTCGATGGTGCCCAGATCAGGGCACGTGCCGACCACCACCTCGGCACCGGCCGTGCGCAGCCGCCGTACCGCCGTCGCCAGATGACGGACCGAGCGGGTCGGGGGCATCCGGTGCGTGACGTCGTTCGCACCGATCATGATCACGCAGATGTCGGGGACGGGGGAGGGATCGGAGAGGACCAGTCCCACCTGGCGGTCCAGGTCGTCCGACTGGGCGCCGGGCTGGGCGACGTTGCGCAGCTCCACCGAGCGTTCCGCCACCGCCGACAGTCCCGAGGCCAGCAGCGCGCCCGGTGTCTGGCCCGCCCGGTGCACCCCCTGGCCCGCGGCCGTGGAGTCGCCCAGCATGGTCAGGCGCAGGGGCGGTTCGCCGGGGATGTCGTACTCGGCGCCGTACACGCCGTCCGCCACCGGTAACCGGCCTTTCGAGCCGTTGCCCACGTGCCGCTTGGCCAGCCGCAGCTCCGCCAGCACCACACCGACGGTGGCCGCGCCGACCAGCCCGACCCCGCCACCGCCGTACGCCGCACCGGCCGCGATCCGCCGGGCCACTCTCGCCCTCGACATGCTCGTCATGCCTCGCCGCCACCTCCTGGAAGCCGTACACCCACTCCTTGCCCCGTACAGCCCGTGCGCCAATCTCAACGCCGAGTGAAGGCCTTCGCGGTGCCGTCGAGGGCCGTAGGCTGGCGGGACCAATCACGACCATCACTTTTTGCAGCAACCGGAGACAACGGTGCGATTCCACGACTCGATGATCAGCCTCGTCGGCAACACCCCGCTGGTGAGGCTCAACAGTGTGACCAAGGGGATCCAGGCGACCGTCCTGGCCAAGGTGGAGTACTTCAACCCGGGCGGTTCCGTGAAGGACCGCATCGCCCTGCGCATGATCGAGGCCGCCGAGCAGAGCGGAGAGCTCAAGCCGGGCGGCACCATCGTCGAGCCGACCAGCGGAAACACCGGCGTGGGCCTGGCCATCGTGGCCCAGCAGAAGGGGTACAAGTGCATCTTCGTGTGCCCCGACAAGGTGAGCACCGACAAGATCAACGTGCTGCGGGCGTACGGCGCCGAGGTGGTCGTGTGCCCGACCGCCGTGGATCCGGAGCACCCGGACTCGTACTACAACGTCTCCGACCGGCTGGTGCGCGAGACGCCCGGCGCCTGGAAGCCCGACCAGTACTCCAACCCCAACAACCCGCTCTCGCACTATCACTCGACCGGCCCCGAGCTGTGGGAGCAGACCGAGGGGAAGATCACCCACTTCGTGGCGGGCGTCGGCACCGGCGGCACCATCTCCGGCACCGGCCGCTACCTGAAGGACGCCAGCGACGGCAAGGTCCAGGTCGTCGGCGCCGACCCCGAGGGCTCGGTGTACTCCGGCGGCTCCGGACGGCCGTACCTCGTCGAGGGCGTCGGTGAGGACTTCTGGCCGACCGCCTACGACCGGACGGTGGCGGACGAGATCGTCGCCGTGTCCGACAAGGACTCCTTCCAGATGACCCGGCGGCTGGCGAAGGAGGAGGGGCTGCTGGTCGGCGGGTCCTGCGGCATGGCCGTCGTGGCCGCGCTGCGCGTCGCCGAGCGCCTCGGCCCGGACGACGTCGTCGTGGTCCTGCTCCCCGACAGCGGCCGCGGCTACCTCAGCAAGATCTTCAACGACGAGTGGATGGCCGACTACGGCTTCCTCGAGGACGAGGGCCCCAGCGCCCGGGTCGCGGACGTCCTCCAGGACAAGGTGGCCGGCTCCATCCCGTCCCTGGTCCACATGCACCCGGACGAGACCGTCGGCCAGGCCATCGAGGTGCTGCGCGAGTACGGCGTCTCGCAGATGCCGGTGGTCAAGCCGGGCGCCGGTCACCCGGACGTGATGGCCGCCGAGGTCGTCGGGTCGGTCGTGGAGCGGGAGTTGCTCGACGCGCTGTTCAACAAGCGGGCCTCGCTGGAGGATCCGCTGGAGAAGCACATGGGCGCCCCGCTGCCCCAGGTCGGCTCCGGCGAACCGGTCGGGGACCTGATGACGGTGCTCGGTTCGGCGGACGCCGCGATCGTCCTCGTCGAGGGCAAGCCGACCGGCGTGGTCAGCCGGCAGGACCTGCTGTCCTTCCTCGCCAAGGGCGGAAAGCAGTAGCGAACGTCCGGTGGACCACCGGTGTCCCAGCGGAACTTGCGGTGTCCTACCGAAGTGGTGGACTTCGCGGAAGTGGTACGAGCGCGTCACGTGCACGCAGCACCCGCTTAACACGGGTCCGGCACATTAGTGGGTGTCGGCAGGGCGGGAGCGGCTCCCCGCCCCGGCCGGCACCGAACGGCGCCAAGGACCTCCGGAGCGGCTCCCGGACCTCCACGGACGCCACGGACGCGCAAGCCCGGCCCTGACCCGGCCCGCGTCCCTCGCGGGGACCGCCGTCGTCCCGCCCCCCGGCAACGGGGGTGCGGCGGTCCCCGCGTATATCTCTTCCCCGCACAGCTCTTTCAGCGGGCGGGACTCGACTCCCAACTGCCCAGCAGCGCCAGCCGTTCCGCCGTCTCCGAGCCCGGCTCCGGGGTGTACGCCACGATCGTCTGCTCCTGGTCCCCCGGGACGGTCAGCGTCTCGTACGGGAGGGTCAGCACGCCCACCACCGGGTGCCGGATCTTCTTCACGCCGTACGCGCACTCCGCGACCTGGTGGTCGGCCCACAGACGGCGGAAGTCCTCGCTCCTGAGGGAGAGTTCACCGACCAGGGTGCACAGCTCGGGGTCGTCGGCGTGCAGGCCCGCGTTCAGGCGCAGGTAGGCCACCGTCTGGGCGGCCACCGCGGACCACTCCGGGTAGAGGTCCCGGCCCGCGGGGTCCAGGAAGACGTGGCGGGGGATGTTCCGGTCGCTCGGGGCCATGCGGCTGAAGCCGTTCACCGCGTCCCCGAGGGCGTTCCAGGCCAGTACGTCCATGCGGCGGCCCAGCACGAAGGCCGGGCTGCGCTCCATGCCGTCCAGCAGCAGCTGCACGCCGGGGCGCACGCGGGGCGCGGGCGGGCGCTTGCTCTGCTTCTGCCGCGCCGGACGCGCCACCGTCCGCAGGTACTCCTGCTCCGTCTCGTCAAGCCGCAGCACCCGGGCGACCGCGTCCAGCACCGCGTCCGAGACGCTCTGCCCCCGCCCCTGCTCCAGCCGGATGTAGTAGTCGACGCTCACCCCCGCCAGCTGCGCCACCTCCTCGCGGCGCAGTCCGGGCACGCGGCGCCGACCGTACGAGGTCAGCCCCACCTCCTCGGGCTGGATGCGGGCGCGGCGTGAGCGCAGGAAGTCTCCGAGGTCCCCGTCCATGGGTTCGATCGTAGGGGAGAGGCCGGCCGCGAACCTGGTACTGGCAGACCCAGGAAAAGCGCATCCCTGGGTACGGACGGGATGGCGGCGCAGGGTGGTGAGTGCCGCCGGGGAGACGCCCCGGCCGCGAACCGAGGGAGCCACCCATGTCGTACGAGAACCTTTCCGGCCGCACCGCCGTCGTCACGGGCGCCGCCAGCGGGATCGGCGAGTCCGTCGCCGTGCTGCTCGCGGCCCAGGGCGCGCGGGTCGCGCTGCTCGCCCGGCGCGGGGAGCGACTGGAGGAGATCGCCGCGAAGATCCGGTCCGACGGCGGGCAGGCGCTGGCGGTCGTCGCCGACGTCACCGACGACGCGTCCGTGCAGGCCGCCAAGGAACGGATCCAGGAGGCGTACGGGTCAGTCGACCTGGTCGTCAACAACGCCGGCGTCATGCTGCCCCACCCGGTCGACGACGGCCGCCTCGACGAGTGGCAGCGGATGCTCGACACCAACGTGACCGGGGTGCTGCGGATGATCCGGGCCTTCACCGCGGACCTGGTGGGGGCCGCCGCCGAGGGCCGTACCGCGGACCTGGTGAACATCTCCTCGGTCGGTGCCCACATCACGTTCCCCCACTACGCGGTGTACGGGGCGACCAAGGCCGCCGTCACCTATCTCTCCCAGTCGCTGCGCACCGAGTTCGGGCCACGCGACGTGCGGGTCACCAACATCGAGCCGGGGCTGACGCAGTCCGAACTCGGGACGCACGTGGCCAGCGCGGAGCTGGCCGGGGAGCTCGACCGCATGTTCGAGGGGCTCGGTGGGCTGGCCTCCGAGGAGGTCGCGGACGTCATCGCCTACGCGACGAGCCGCCCCCGGCACGTGAACCTGCGGCAGATCATGGTGCTGCCGACCCGGCAGGCGTGAGGGGGCACTCCTGTCACTCCTCCCAGTCGGAGTCCTGGGAGGAGGCGCGGCGCCGCCGGTCGAACAGGCCCGGGTTGGCGCGGACCGCCTGGACCGCGTTGACGCCCACGATGCCCGCCCAGGCGGTCAGCAGGCCGGGCAGGTGCGCGATGCCGCCGCCGATCGCCGACAGCGGGATCGCCAGTACCAGCGAGACGATGCCGAAGCCGAAGCGCTCACCCCAGGAGTCGCCGTTCCTCGGCTCCCGGCTGCCCCGGGCGACCTGGAGCTGCTGCTCGGCCAGCTGCCGGCGCACCCGGCGCTCCACCGCGCCGTCGATGCGCTGCTCGACCTTCTCCAGGAAAGAGTCCACCAGTGCGGACTCGTACTCCTCACCCAGTTCCCTGCGTGCTTGCAGGGTGGCGTCGAGTTCCTTCTTCAGATCGGCGTCCCGCGCCTCCATAGCGGTCATGAGCACACGGTAGGGAGCGGGGACGCCCGCCGCACTGGGGTTAGCCCCCCTACTTGGTGAGGCCGTACTGCTTCGCGTAGGCGTTCGCCACGTCCTCCGGATCCTTCTTGTCCTTGTCCACCTGGCGGTTGAGCTCGGTGAGCTGGGCGGTGGTGAGGATGTTGCCGAGGCGGGCGAGGGCCTTGCGGACGGTGGAGTCGGCCTTGCGGTCGGCGATCAGCGGGACGATGTGCTGGCTGGGGATCAGGTTCTTCGGGTCGGCCAGCACCACCCAGCCGTTGGCCGCGATGTCGGTGTCGGTGGTGAAGAGGTTCGCCACGTCCACGTCGCCCTTCTTCAGAGCGCCCTTGACCAGCGGACCGTCCGAGTCCAGCGACTTGAACTCCTTGAACTCGACGCCGTAGACGTCCTTCAGCCCGACCGCGCCCACCCGGCGCTTCTTCACCTCGGGAGCGGCGCCGATGACCAGCCTGCCGTTCTGCTTCGCCAGGTCGGCGAGGGAGGCCAGGCCGTACTTCCGGGCGGTCGCCCGGGTGACGACGAAGCAGTCGGAGTCGGCCGCCTGCCCGTACGGCAGCACCTGCAGGCCGGCGGGCAGCGCCAGGGTGAGCGCGTTCTGCATGGTGCCCGGCTCCGCAGAGGCGTCCTTCGGGGCGAGGTAGTTCAGCAGGGCGCCCTGGTACTCGGGGAGCAGGTCGATGTCGCCGGCCTTGAGCGCGGGGATCACGATCTCCCGGGTGCCGAGGTTGGGGCGGACCTTCACCTTCACACCGGCCGCCGACAGGACGGCCGCGTAGAGGTAGCCGAGCACCTGGTTCTCGGTGAAGTTGGCGGTGCCGATGGTGACACCGCCCTTGCTGGAGCCGCCGTCGGCGGTCGAACCCCCCTGACCGTCGAGGGAGGTGACACCGCCGGCGCAGGAGGAGAGGGCGGGGGCGGAGGCCGCTGCGAAGAGGCCGCCGAGGAGAGTACGTCGGTTCATCGATGGGGTCCCTAGGCAGTGCGGTGGCGGAAGGCGAAGCGCTGGAAGGTGCTGAGCAGCAGATCGAGGACGACGGCCACGACCGCGACCAGCACCGCGCCGCCCAGCACCTGGACGAGGTCGCGCTGGGCGAGTCCGTCGAAGACGTAGCGGCCGAGGCCGCCGAAGGAGACGTACGCGGCGATGGTGGCCGTGGCGACGACCTGGATGAGCGCGAGCCGCAGACCGGTCATGATCAGGGGGAGGGCCAGCGGCAGCTCCACCTGGAACAGCACCTGGCGGCCACGCATGCCCTGGCCGCGCGCGGCGTCGCGGACGTCCGGGTCGACGGCCGTCATCCCGGCGTAGGTGTTGGTGACGATCGCGGGGACGGCCAGGGCGACCAGCGCGACGTACACCGGCAGCATCGACAGCCCGCCGGCCAGGAAGACCAGCACGACCAGGCCGACGGTCGGCAGGGCGCGGCCGAAGGACGCCAGGTTGATGGCGAGGAACGCGCCCTTGCCGGTGTGGCCGATCAGCAGGCCGAGGGGGAGGCCGATCGCGGCGGCGATGAGGGTGGCGAGGAGCGAGTACTGGAGGTGCTCGGCGAGGCGGTGGGCGATGCCGTCCGGGCCGGCCCACTGGGAGCCGCTGGTCAGCCACTTGGCGAGGTTCTTGAACAGCTCGTACATCTCAGGCCCGCCTCCTGCGCCACGGGGTCAGCACGTACTGGAGGGCCACCAGCAGGGCGTCCGCGACCACCGCGAGCAGGATCGTGAGGATCACGCCCACGATCACCGGGGTCGGGAAGTCGCGCTGGAAGCCGTCGGTGAAGAGCTGGCCGAGGCCGCCGTCGCCGATGTAGGTGGCGACCGAGACCAGGGAGATGGACATGACGGTGGCGATACGGACGCCCGCCATGATCACTGGGAGGGCCAGCGGGAGCTCGACGGTGAGGAGCGTGCGCAGCGGGCGGGTGCCCATCGCCTTCGCCGCCTCCTTCGTCTTCGCGGGGACCGAGTCCAGCCCCTCGACCGTGTTCCGCAGCAGCACGACCAGTGTGTAGACGGTGAGGCCGATGACCGTGGTGGTGCGGGTCAGGCCGCTGACGGGGAGAAGCAGTACGAAGATCGCGATCGAGGGGATCGTGAACAGGATGTTGGAGACGCCGAGCAGGAAGCCGCGCAGGGGGCGGACCCGGTGGGCGACCACCGCGAGGGGCAGGGAGATCAGCAGGCCGAAGAACACGGCGGTCAGGGCGGCCTGGAGGTGGGAGAGGGTCAGGCTGGTCAGGTCGTCGGTGTGGTCGCCTATCCACGACCAGTCGACGGTCACGCGGCCACGTCCACTTCGGCGTGCGCCCGGCCCGCGTGCTCGTGGATGTCGTCGCGGGACGAGACGCCGGTGAGCGTGCCGGCCGCGTCGACGCGGGCGATCAGGCCGATGGGGGAGGAGATCGACTCGTTGAGCGCGGAGAGCAGGGAGTCGGAGTCCCTCAGCGGCCGTACGGGAAGCTCGGCCCCTTCCGTCGATCCCCAGTGCAGAGGCTTGCGCGTCTCGTCCAGGACGAGCGACCAGGTGCCGCCCTCGGGTGCCGGGCCCTGCGGGACGTCGGCGAGGGTCTTCAGGGACAGCAGCTTCAGGCCGCGCTCGGCGCCGAGGAAGTCGGCCACGAAGTCGTCGGCGGGGCGGGCGAGCAGTTCGGCGGGCGGGGCGCACTGGACCAGGTGGCCGCCGGTGCGGAAGATCGCGATGCGGTCGCCCAGCCGTACGGCCTCGTCGATGTCGTGGGTGACGAAGACGATGGTCTTGCTCAGCTCCTTCTGAAGGCGGAGGAGCTCGTCCTGGAGCTGGGTGCGCACGACCGGGTCCACCGCGCCGAACGGCTCGTCCATGAGCAGTACCGGCGGGTCGGCGGCCAGGGCGCGGGCGACGCCGACGCGCTGCTGCTGGCCGCCGGAGAGCTGGTGCGGGTAGCGCTTGCCGGCGTCGGAGGCGAGGCCGACGGTCTGAAGGAGCTCGGCCGCCCGGGCGCGCGCCTTCCTGCGGTTCCAGCCGAGCAGGAGCGGGACGGTGGCGATGTTGTCGAGCACCGTGCGGTGGGGGAAGAGTCCCGCCTGCTGGATGACGTACCCGATGGAGCGGCGCAGCTCGGCGGCGTCCTGCTCGGTGACGTCCCGACCGCCGACGCGGATGGTGCCGGAGGTCGGCTCCACCATTCGGTTGATCATCCGCAGGGTGGTCGTCTTGCCGCAACCGGAAGATCCGACCAGGACGGTCACGCCGCCCTCGGGCATCTCCAGGGAGAGGTCGTGGACTGCTGTCGTGCCGTTGGGGAAGCGCTTGTGGACCGCATCGAACTGGATCATGAGATGTCCCTTGCCCGGCTGTATAACGTCATGCAGAGTTCTTGGTGTCTGAATAGGTTGTCAATGCTCCCGCGTTAATCCGGGGTAACCGATGGTCGTCAGGCGAGATCGAATGTCCGGGTGGAGGGGATTTTGGGCTTTATGTCGTCTCGAATCGTGGACATGCCGGGAGCTGTGACCCCCGAGCACCGCGGACTTGTCGTCCTCGACGGGGTCGGTCTCGGCGTGGCGGACGTCGTGCGGCTCGCCGACGGCGCGGCGCGGCCGGTGCCGGGCACCGACGCCATGAAGCGGGCGGCGGAGTCCTGGGACGCGGCCCGGCAGATCGCCGCGACCGGGCGGGTCTACGGCCGCTCCACCGGCGTGGGCGCCAACCGGAACGAGGATGTGCCCACCGAGGCCGCCGCCGGACACGGCTTGCGTCTGCTGCGCAGCCACGCCGGCGCCATCGGCGCGGAACTGCCGGCCCGTCAGGTACGGGCGATGCTCGCGGTCCGCGCCAACCAGCTCCTGGCCGGAGGCGCCGGTCTGCGCCCCAGCGTCGTCACCGCCCTGTGCGAGGCACTGGAGACGGGCGCGTACCCGGTCGTCAACGAGTTCGGCTCCGTCGGTACCGGGGACATCGCGGCCCTGGCACAGGTCGGGCTGGCGTTGGCGGGCGAGCATCCGTGGCGGGGGCCGGACGGGCCGCTCTCACCGCCCGCCGTCCGCGCGCCCGAGCCGCAGCCTCTCGACAACAACGACGCCCTCGCCCTGATCAGCAGCAACGCGCTCACCCTCGGCCAGTCCGCCCTGGCCCTGCACGAGCTGCGCGGGCTCATCGCGGCCACCCAGGTCGTCGCGGCCCTCTCCCTGCTGGCCGTGGACGGCTCGCACGAGGCCTACGCCGCTCCCGTGCACGCGGCCCGCCCGCACCGGGGCAGCGCGGAAGTGGCGCGCCGGATGCGGGAGCTGATCGGCGCCGCCGACCGGCCCACGCCGCCGCTCGGCCGTATCCAGGACCCCTACGGCTTCCGCTGCCTGCCCCAGGTCCACGGCCCCGCGCACGACGCGGCGGACCTGCTGGAGGAGGTGCTCACGACAGAGATCAACGCGGCCGCCGAGAACCCCCTCATCTGCCCCGAGGACATGGCCGCCTACCACCACGGCGGCTTCTACCAGGCCCAACTGGCTCTCGCACTGGACCACTTCAGGCTGGCGGTCACCCAGGTGGCCCGGCTGTCCACGTCCCGGCTGTCCACCCTCAACGAGCCCGCCTACACCCGCCTGCGCCCCTTCCTCGCCGACCACGAGGCAGCCTCCTCCGGAGTGATGATCCTGGAGTACGCAGCCGAAGCCGCCCTCGGCGAGCTGCGGGCGTTCTCGGCTCCCGCGTCGCTCGGTCACGCTGTACTCTCCCGGGGCGTCGAGGAACAGGCCAGCTTCGCCTCGCTGGCCGCCCGTCAAACGCTGCGTGCCTGTGGTGCGTACCGTCTGGTGGTCGGCTGCGAACTCGTCGCCGCCGTGCGCGCGCTGCGCCAGCGCGACCTCAGGCCGGACCCGGAACTCCCGGCCGGACGCGCGCTGGCACTGGCGGAGTCGGTGCTCGACGACGACCAGGCCGACCGGCCGCTCACGGACGACGTGTCGGCGGCGGCCGCACTGCTCGACCGGTTCACGGACATCTGGAGGGGGAGCACGTCATGAGCGTGACCGACAGTCCTGCCGCCCGCTTGCAGGCGCTCTTCGAAGGGCACCGGCTCACGCCGACCCAGCGGCGCATCGCGCACAGCATGGTGCGGCGGGCCGGCGACGTGCCCTTCCTGTCCAGCGTGGAGCTGGCCGAGCTGGCCGGGGTCAGCCAGCCCTCCGTGACCCGTTTCGCGGTCGCGCTCGGTTTCGACGGCTACCCGGCCCTGCGCAAGCACCTGCGCGAGGTCGTGCCCGCCGAACCGGCGCTGGGCTCGGCGCCGTACAACGAGTACCAGCAGGCCGTGGAGTCCGAGATCGAGAACCTGCGGCACCTCGCGGAGGTGCTGGCCGACCCGCGACCGGTGCAGCGGGCCGGCCGGCTCCTCGCCGCCTCCCGGCCGCTGCCGGTGCTCGGACTGCGGGCCGCCGCCTCCCAGGCGTACGGCTTCGCGTACTTCGCCGCCAAGGTCCACCCGGACGTCCGGCTGCTCAACGAGGGCGGCACGATGATCCACGACCGCGTCGACGCGGCCGTCCGGGCCGGTGCCACCACCCTGCTGTGCTTCGCGCTGCCCCGGCATCCCCGCGAGGTCGTCGACACCCTCTCCTACGCCAAGGAGGCGGGCCTGACCGTGGTCACCGTCGCCGACTCGGCGTTCGCGCCGGTCGCCAAGGTGTCCGACCTGCTGTTGCCGGCCGCCGTCGGCACCGGGCTCGCCTTCGACACCGCGTGCGCGCCGATGCTGCTCGGGCGGGTGCTGCTGGAGGCCATGTGCGACGACCTGCCGGACGCCCAGGCGCGGCTGGAGGAGTTCGACGTGCGGGCGGCGACGCGGGGGCTGTTCGTGGAATGACCCGGCGTTCCAGGCTCTGTTCCAGGACAGGACTCTGTTCCGAGACAGGACTCTGTTCCAGGACAGGACTCTGTTCCAGGACAAGACTCTGTTCTAAGACTCGTCTCACCTTCGCTCGTTAGCGTCCCGGCATACGGACTGGGCCGGGAGCGGCGAGGAGGCTGCGGACATGGCGCGTGGAGGACAGGGACTGGCGCGGGTGGCCGTCGTCGTACGGGCGGGGGCCGCGCCGCTGTGGTGGCTCGGGGTGTTCGCGGCGGGCATCGGGGTGCTGCCGCCCGGGGTGACCGGGCGCCGGATCGGGGTTCTCGCGGGGGCCGCGCTGTTCCTCGTCGCCGCCGCCGTGGTGGCCCTGGTGCGCCGTGGGCGGTACGCGGGCCTCGCCCGCGGGGTGGCCCGCGCGGGCAAGCACGACGTGCTCCAGGACCGCGCGGTGACCGTGCGCAACTGGCGCCGGGGTCACCGCTGGTGGCTGCTGCTGGCCTTCCTCGTCGCGCTGGGCAGTGCCTTTGTGGTGCCCTCGGCGGGCGGGCTGCTGCTGGCCGGGACAGGCACCGGGCTCAGGCTCAAGGCGGCCTGGCTCGGGCGGCGCGAGCGGGCCCTGGACGAGCTGTTGTGGGTGCGTGTCGACTGGCTCGGCAAGCGCGGCGGCCGTCCCGCGGGCAAGGCCGTCAAGGCCTTCCGCGGTACGGGCATCGCGGCCGGCGACGCGGCCCCGGGCGGGACCCGCCGCCGCACCGCGGCGCTCGTCTGACCGCCGCCGGGGCCGCGCTGAGACCTCCCTCAGACCTCCAGTTCCTCCTCGATCTTCCTCAGCTGGTGCCGGGCCATCGCCAGGTTGGACCGGCCGGCGTCCAGCACCAGGTAGAGGAACAGGCCGTTGCCACCGCGTCCCTTGAGCAGCCGGATCAGGTGGTACTGGTTCGAGAGGGTGATCAGGATGTCCTCGATCTCGCCCTTCAGGCCGAGGTGCTCCATGGTGCGCATCTTGGCCCGGATGACGTCGGTGTTCCCGGCGGCGGCCACGTTGAGGTCGAAGCTCTTGCTGCCGCCCATCGTGCCCAGCGCCATCCCGCTGGTGTAGTCGACGAGCGCGACGCCGGTGGCACCCTCGATGGAGGCGAGGCATTCCTTCAGTGCGGTCTCGGTGTTGGCCATGGTGTGTCGTGTCCTTTCAACTGTCGGTTGCGGTGCGCGCGTCGGTGGCCGCGGCACGTGGCGTACGAGTGGGTCTGAGGGTTCGTGCGGTGGTGGCCCGGCCGGGCGGCCGGGCGGGCTGGGCGGGCTGGGCGGCCTTGGCGGCCGCCTCCGCCGCGTCGACCAGCTCGCCGATCCGGGCGCCTGCGCGGCGGCCCTCCAGGTGCAGCCGGCCGACGTTGACGCGGTCCTGGGCGAGCAGGGTCAGGACGGCGGTGCGGCCGGCCGCGTAGGTGGCGACGTATCCGTGCTCGCCGCGGACCAGCAGTTCCCGGAAGTCGCCCTGACCGGTGGCGTCGGCGACCCGTACGGCGACGCCGAGCGCCGCCGCGGTGAGCGCCGCCAGGCCCTCCGGGTCGACGCCGGGAGTGTCCTGGGCGACGACGAGGCCGTCGACGCCGGCTGCCAGGGCGCCGGTGAGCTGGGGGACGCGGCTGCGTAGTCGCCGTAGTTCGTCCAGGATCGCGTGGATCTCTGGCTCGGCCACCATCAGATGTCTCCTCTCGGCGGGTCGGTGCCGTTCAAAGGGCCTCCAGCGCATCCCTGAGCCTCTTCAGCAGCGCGATGTCGGGGTCGGTGACCGGGGGCGGGGGCGGGGGTGGTGGGTGAGCAGGTGGGGCCGACACCGCCGGGTCCGGTGCGATCAGGCCCGCCGCCGCCAGCCGCCGTACGTCCATCAGGGTGTGGAAGGCGGGCCGGCCCAGCTCCAGCGCGATGCCCGCCGCCGTACGGCTGCCGTTCACCCGGGTCAGCACCGCCCGCTGGCGGGGTGTGACCTGCGGGGCCGAGAGCGGGTCGGCGCGGATCAGCGGGGCGCTGTCGGTCGCCGGGTCCGGCCAGACGCGGTGCAGCAGCAGGCGGCGGCGCAGGGTCTCCCGCTCCAGCACGGTGACCGGGATGGGGTGCAGGGCGGCCGGGGCGGTCACCGGCCCGTACCGGAAGTGGCCGGGGGTGCTGCTCGGCGCCAGGGCGAAGTACCCGGCGTCGAACACCGCGCCCAGGTGGCACAGCTCCAGCGCGCCCGCCGTCAGCCGTCCGGCGCCGAGCAGCAGACGGGCGGCGCCGGGCGCGTCGCCGGCCCGTTCCGCGGCCTGCCGCCAGGTGGCCGGCTCCAGGGTGCCGTGGGCCGTGAGGAGCAGGCCGAGACCCGGGGCGAGGGGGCTCTCGGCGTGCACCACCCGGCCCTCGGAGAGGTGCAGCGTGCCGTGCTCGCGGGCGAGGACACCGGTGGCCCGTTCCTCGGCGAGCCGGGTCAGCATCGGCGAGAGGGCGGCACGGCCCCACTCCCCTTCGGCTCTTCTGTCCCGCACGGGCAGGGGCGGCGGCGGAGGCGTTCTGACCATGGTCATCCCAGCACCAGCCCGGCGGCCATCTCCCCGAGCCGGATCCGCGCGAGGGCCAGATTGCCGTCCCCGCGGGCCAGCCACAGGTGCAGCAGCACGGTGCTGTCGAACGACGTGTCCACGAACCGCAGCAGGTGGTAGCTGTCCCGGTTGCTGATGATCAGATCCTCGACCGGCGGGTGTTCGTCCTCGGCGTCCCCGGCGGCGGCGAACGCCCCGTGCTCGGCGGCCAGCCGGGCCAGTTCGGCCGCCTCGGCCGCGGTCGTCTCGTGGTCACCGCCGGGGGAGTCCCCGACGGTGCCCAGGGCCAGCCCGCTCGTCCAGTCCACCAGAGCCGCGCCTCGGGCACCGGGCAGACGCATCGCTTCCAGAAGGCACTCGTCGATTCCGGGCATCGTTGGGCTCCCCTCCCGCCTGGGACTCCGGCTGAGTGACGCAGACACTACGCAACGTGTGCGTGGCAGGTGAGGCTTCTGGCATTTTCCAGTGGAACATGCGTCCGGGGGACTAGTGTGGGTCAACTTGCCCTGATGTCGGCCCACTTGATCGAGTGAACGTGGGGGTGCGTCAACGGCGCCCGGATGCGCCGAGGGTGGTGAGGGCTGTGACGTGCGCCCCTCCGGACTCGGCCACGATCTCGTCGGGCGTCTGCGGTTCGCGCACCGTCGCGAACGCAACGCCTCCCGCCCCGTCCGGGACGAAGCCGTAAACGCCGGGTCGCAAAAGGGAGTTGTAGGTGTAGTGGTGCGCGAAGTAGTAGGCGCCGGTGTCCAGGGCCGCCGCGTGGTCGCCCTGCTCCAGCAGCGGCAGGGCGCGCCCCTGAGCGAGCAGGTCGCCCGAGAAGCAGGCCGGCCCCGCCACGTCCTGCACCACCTCGGGCCCCGTCTTCGGCCGCCCCTTCGCGTCGTACGCGGCGATCCTGAGGGGCCACGTCCCCGGCACGTACACCGTCCGCGCCGCCACCTGAACGCCCGCGTGCGTCACCGCCACCCGCCGTCCGCCCGCGCTCTTGGCGTACTCCACCCGGGCCACCACCGTCCCGTGCTTGGCCAGCAGGGACCGCCCGAACTCCGTCACCAGCCCGTACCGCCCGTCGAACAGCCCCGGCACCACCTCGCTCAGCATCCGGGCGTACTGCGCGTACGTCGGTGTCGTCGCATCGGAGCCGAAGTTCACCGGCAGCCCGCCGCCGATGTCGAGCGTGTCCACCTGCCGCCGCCCCGCGCGCGCGTTGATCTCCTCGGCGAGCCCGTACGCCTCCGCCGCCCCCCGCGCCATCAGCGACAGCGGGATGCCCTGTGAGCCGGTGTGCGCGTGCAGCCGGGTCAGCCACGGCCGGTCCAGATACGCCCGCACGACCCACTCCCGGGCCCCCTCGTCGCGCAGCGCCACCCCGAACTTCGAGGTCTCCGTCGCCGTCGAGGTCGCCTCGATCGACCCCCCGCCGATCTGCGGATTGACCCGGATCCCGAGCGGGGAACGGCTGGGCGCGGCCCCCACCAGGGCGTCGATGCGCGCCAGCTCCTGCGGGTTGTCCGCGTTGACCGCGATCCCGTGCGCCAGCGCCTCCCGCAGTTCCTCGGGCGTCTTGGCGGGCGAGTCCAGCACGATCCGCTCCGGCGGCAGCCCGGCCGCCCGCGCCAGGGCCAGCTCGCCCGGGCTCGCCACCTCCGCGCCGACCCCCGCCTCGTCCAGCAGCCGCAGCACCGGCACCAGCGGGGTCGCCTTCACCGCGAAGGCGTGCAGCACGGGCGTATCCGGCGCCAGCACCTCCTCGAACGCCGCGCGCAGCTCGGCCGCCGACTCCCGGATACCGGTGACGTCCAGCAGCCCCACCACGGGCGCCCCGGGGCCGAGCAGCCCCTGCTCCACGACGGCCCGCACCGCCTCGTCACGCCGGGCCGCGCGGCCTTCCCCCGTGCTGTCGGCACCCTGCTGCATGGTTTCCCCCGCTTTCGTCGGTGTGCGTACCTGTTCCTCCGGTACTTCCAGCCATACACCTTTGCGACACCGACTTGGCGCACCGATGTATTGACTAGCTCTATTCAGGCGTCCATGATTTGAATAGACGTAGTAACAGGAGGAGGCAGACGATGTCGGGACCCCGCCCCGTACGAGCCCCGCGCGGTACGGAACTGAGCGCCCTGGGCTGGCAGCAGGAAGCCGCCCTGCGGATGCTCCAGAACAACCTCGACCCCGAGGTCGCCGAGCACCCCGACAGGCTCGTCGTCTACGGCGGCACCGGCAAGGCGGCCCGCGACTGGCGCTCCTTCGACGCCATGGTCCGCACGCTGCGCACCCTGAAGCAGGACGAGACCATGCTCGTCCAGTCCGGCCGCCCGGTCGGCGTGATGCAGACCCACGAGTGGGCCCCGCGCGTCCTCATCGCCAACTCCAACCTGGTCGGCGACTGGGCCAACTGGGAGGAGTTCCGCCGTCTGGAGGCCCTCGGCCTGACCATGTACGGCCAGATGACCGCCGGCTCCTGGATCTACATCGGGACCCAGGGCATCCTCCAGGGCACCTACGAGACCTTCGCCGCCGTCGCCGCCAAGAAGTTCGGCGGCACCCTCGCCGGGACCATCACCCTCACCGCCGGCCTCGGCGGCATGGGCGGCGCCCAGCCCCTCGCGGTGACCATGAACGACGGCGTGGCGATCTGCGTCGACTGCGACCCCCGCGCCATCGAGCGCCGCATCGAGCACCGCTACCTCGACGTGAAGGCCGACTCCCTCGACCACGCCCTCCAGCTGGCCACCGAGGCCCGCGACGCCCGCCGCCCGCTGTCCATCGGCGTGCTCGGCAACGCGGCGGAGCTGGTCCCGCAGCTGCTGGCGATGAACGCCCCGATCGACATCGTCACCGACCAGACCTCGGCCCACGACCCGCTGTCCTACCTGCCGCTCGGCGTCGCCTTCGAGGACATGGCCGACGCCGCCGCCAAGGACCCGGCCGGCTTCACCACCCGCGCGCGCGAGTCGATGGCCAAGCACGTCGAGGCAATGGTCGGCTTCCAGGACGCCGGCGCCGAGGTCTTCGACTACGGCAACTCCATCCGTGGCGAGGCCCAACTCGCCGGATACGACCGCGCCTTCGCCTTCCCGGGCTTCGTCCCCGCCTACATCCGCCCCCTCTTCTGCGAGGGCAAGGGCCCCTTCCGCTGGGCCGCCCTGTCCGGCGACCCCTCCGACATCGCCAAGACCGACAAGGCGATCCTCGACCTCTTCCCCGAGAACGAGTCCCTGGCCCGCTGGATCAAGATGGCCCGCGAACGCGTCCACTTCCAGGGCCTGCCCGCCCGCATCTGCTGGCTCGGCTACGGCGAGCGCGACAAGGCCGGCGAGCGCTTCAACGACATGGTGGCCTCCGGTGAGCTGGCGGCCCCGCTGGCCATCGGCCGCGACCACCTCGACTGCGGTTCCGTCGCCTCCCCCTACCGCGAGACCGAGGCCATGCTCGACGGCTCCGACGCGATCGCCGACTGGCCGCTGCTGAACGCCATGGTCAACGTGGCCTCCGGGGCGTCCTGGGTGTCCATCCACCACGGTGGCGGGGTCGGCATGGGGCGCTCCATCCACGCCGGGCAGGTGACCGTCGCCGACGGTACGAAGCTCGGTGGCGAGAAGATCCGGCGTGTTCTCACCAACGACCCCGGTATGGGCGTGATCCGGCACGTGGACGCGGGGTACGACATCGCGGAGTCGGTGGCGGAGGAGCGGGGCGTGCGGGTGCCTATGCGCGAGGGTGACGAGGCGTGACGCGGAGCGAAAGCAGGCACGGCGACTCTCCGGCGGGGGCTGAGGTCTCGTCGCCGCCCGCGGGTCAGGCTGTGCCCACCCTCCCCCAGTCTCGGCTGCGCTCGACCGGGGGGACCCCCATCGCCCTGCGGGACGACTGCCCACAGCCTGTACCGCCTGAGGGTTCGGACGGCGGTGCCCCACAGCCTGTACCGCCTGTCGGTGCCGGCAGCTCTTTCCACGAGATGTGGCGCGAGCTGTTGCCCATCGGCCGGCACACCGACTCCGGCGGCTACCGGCGCTACGCCTGGACCGGAGCCGACGCCGACTGCCGGGCCTGGTTCAAGGAGCAGGCCGAGGCGCGCGGGCTGGCGTACGAGGTCGACCGGAACGGCAACCAGTGGGCGTGGCTGGGGGACCCGGAGGCCGGGGACGCCGTGGTCACCGGGTCGCATCTGGACTCCGTGCCCGACGGAGGGGCCTTCGACGGGCCCCTCGGGGTCGTGTCCTCCTTCGCCGCCCTCGACGAGCTGCGCGGGAGGGGAGCGCGGCTCGGGAAGCCCCTGGCCATCGTCAACTTCGGCGACGAGGAGGGCGCCCGGTTCGGGCTCGCCTGTGTCGGGTCGCGGCTCACCTCCGGGCAGCTCACCGTCGAACAGGCGCACCGGCTGACCGACGGCGACGGCATCACGCTGCCGCGGGCCATGGAGACCGCCGGGTACGACCCCGACACCATCGGACCGGACCCGGAGCGGCTCGCCCGGATCGGCGCCTTCGTCGAACTGCACGTCGAACAGGGCCGCGCGCTGGACCTGTCCGGCGACCGGGTCGGCATCGCCAGCGCCATCTGGCCGCACGGCCGCTGGCGCTTCGACTTCCGGGGCGAGGCCAACCACGCCGGCACCACCCGGCTGGTGGACCGCCGCGACCCGATGCTGTCGTACGCCGAGACCGTGCTCGCCGCCCGCCGGGAGGCCGAACTCGCCGGTGCCGTCGCCACCTTCGGCAAGATCACGGTG
Source organism: Streptomyces sp. NPDC054834 (assembly GCF_053611185.1). Taxonomy (NCBI): domain Bacteria; kingdom Bacillati; phylum Actinomycetota; class Actinomycetes; order Kitasatosporales; family Streptomycetaceae; genus Streptomyces; species Streptomyces sp. NPDC054834. The sequence continues at coordinate 24,005 of NZ_JBSGZV010000041.1, forward strand.
GAGCCGAACGGGGTCAACGCCATCCCCTCCCTGGTGCGCGGCTGGCTCGACTCCCGCGCCGCCGACCAGGAGACCCTCGACACGGTGGTCACCGGCGTGGAGAAGGCCGCGCGCGACTACGCCGTCGCGCACGGCGTCGACCTCGACGTCGTCCGTGAGTCCTTCACGCCGGTCGTCGAGTTCGACCACGCCCTGCGGGACGAACTCGCCCGCATCCTGGGCCGGGACACCGACCTGAGGGTGCCCGTGCTGGGCACCGGCGCCGGACACGACGCCGGAATCCTCTCAGGGAGCATCCCGACCGCCATGCTGTTCGTACGCAACCCCACCGGCGTCTCGCACTCCCCGGCCGAGTTCGCCGCCGAGGACGACTGTGTGGCCGGGGTGACCGCGCTCGCCGACGTACTGGAAGGGCTGGCCCGCAGGTGACGACGACTGAGCCGACGCGGACGTACTGGCTGGAGCACGCCTGGCTCGACACCTATGTCGAGCCGGGGGTGCTGCTGGAGGTGGCCGACGGCCGGATCACGGCCGTCCGCACGGACACCCCCGCCCCGCCGCCGGGCGCCGAGACCCTCCGGGGCCTGACCCTGCCGGGCCTGGCCAACGCCCACAGCCACGCCTTCCACCGCGCCCTGCGCGGCACCGTCCAGGTCGGCTCGGGCACCTTCTGGACCTGGCGCGAGGTGATGTACTCCTTCGCGGACCGGCTGACGCCGGAGACGTACCACGCCCTGGCCCGCGCCGTGTACGCCGAGATGGCGCTGGCGGGTGTCACGGCGGTCGGCGAGTTCCACTACGTGCACCACGCCCCCGGCGGCACCCGTTACGCCGAGCCCAACGCCATGGGCGAAGCCCTGATCGCGGCCGCCGCCGAAGCCGGTATCCGCATCACCCTCCTCGACACCGCCTACCTCTCCTCCGCCATCTCGGGCAAGCACGGTGGCGAGCCCCCCAACACCCACCAGCTCCGCTTCTCCGACGGGACCGCCGAGGCCTGGGCCGAACGCTGTTCAGTTCTCAAGGAGCGGGATCACGCGCGGATCGGGGCGGCGATTCACTCCGTACGGGCCGTGCCCGCAGGCCAGTTGGCGACGGTGGCGCGGTGGGCGGAGGAGCGGCGGGCCCCGCTCCACGTGCACCTGTCGGAGCAGCCCGCCGAGAACGACGCCTGCCTGGCCGCGCACGGGTGCACGCCCACCCGGCTGCTCGCCGACCACGGCGTCCTCGGCCCGCGCACCACCGGTGTGCACAACACCCACCTCACCGACGAGGACATCGCCCTGATCGGCGGCTCGGGCACCGGAACCTGCATGTGCCCGACGACGGAACGCGACCTCGCGGACGGCATCGGCCCCGCCATGGCCCTCCAGCGCGCCGGCTCCCCGCTCTCCCTCGGCTCCGACAGCCACGCCGTCATCGACCTGCTCGAGGAGGCGCGCGCGATGGAGCTGAACGAGCGGCTGCGCACCCGCGTGCGGGGCCACTGGACGGCCGCGGCCCTGTTGCGCGCGGCTTCGGCGGACGGTCACGCGGCGCTGGGCTGGGACGACGCGGGCACCATCGAGGCCGGGGCGCTCGCCGACCTCACCACGATCGCCCTCGACTCGGTCAGGACAGCGGGGCCGCTGCCCAGGCTGGGCGCCGAGACGGCCGTATTCGCCGCGACGGCAGCGGACGTACGGCACACGATCGTCGCGGGGCGGCATGTCGTACGGGACGGCGTCCACGCACTCGTACCGGACGTGCCGTCGGCGCTGGCGGACGCGATCGAAGCCCTGCGCGGCTGAGACCGAGCAGACGCCGACCCCCCACCACCCACGAGGACGCCATGAGCAGCACCGCCATCACCAACATCGCCACGCTGGTCACCAACGACCCCTCCCTCGGTGACAGTTCTCCCCTCGGTCTGATCCAGGACGCGGCCGTCGTCATCGACGGCGACCGCGTCGCGTGGACCGGTGAATCCAGGAAAGCACCCGCCACTGACAATCGGGTCGACGCCGGCGGCCGGGCGGTCCTCCCGGGCTTCGTCGACTCCCACTCCCACCTGGTCTTCGCGGGCGACCGCACGGCGGAGTTCAACGCCCGCATGTCCGGCCGGGCCTACCGCGCGGGCGGCATCCGCACGACCGTCGCGGCGACGCGGGCGGCGACGGACGAGGAGCTGGAGGCCAACCTCACCCGCTACCTCGCCGAGGCCCTGCGCCAGGGCACGACCACGTTCGAGACCAAGTCGGGCTACGGCCTGACGGTCGAGGACGAGTCCCGCGCCCTGCGCATCGCGTCCGCGCACACCGACGAGGTCACCTACCTCGGTGCCCACATCGTCTCCCCCGACTACGCCGACGACCCGGCCGCCTACGTGGCCCTAGTCACGGGCGAGATGCTCGACGCCTGCGCCCCGCACGCCCGCTGGATCGACGTCTTCTGCGAGAAGGGCGCCTTCGACGGCGACCAGGCCCGCGCGATCCTCACGGCCGGCAAGGCCAAGGGCCTCCACCCCCGCATCCACGCCAACCAGCTCTCGTACGGCCCCGGCGTCCAACTGGCGGTCGAGCTGGACGCGGCCAGCGCCGACCACTGCACTCACCTCACGGACGCGGACGTCGACGCCCTGGTGAACGGCCGTACGGTGGCGACGCTGTTGCCCGGCGCCGAGTTCTCCACCCGGGCGGAATGGCCGAACGCCCGCCGCCTCCTGGACGCGGGCGTGACGGTGGCCCTGTCGACCGACTGCAACCCCGGCTCGTCCTTCACCTCCTCCGTCCCCTTCTGCATCGCCCTGGCGGTCCGGGACATGGGGATGACCCCGGACGAGGCGGTGTGGTCGGCGACGGCGGGCGGGGCGGCGGCCCTCCGCCGCTCCGACATCGGCCGCCTCAGCCCCGGCGCGTACGCCGACCTGACCCTGCTGGACGCGCCGAGCCATGTACACCTGGCGTACCGGCCGGGCGTTCCGCTGGTGAGCGGGGTGTGGCGGAGGGGCGTGCGGGTGGTCTGACCCGCGCGGAGGAGGCGGGCCACGATCGGCAGACATGGGTGTGGTGACTGATGGGGCCGACGAGCCCTTGGGGGATGGGTCAGCCTGTGTGCTGGACCGGCACGACTTCAGGCCGCGTACGAGGTGCCGCTGGTGCGCGAGGTCCGGCGGAGGGGTGTGACGCAGGACACCGTAAGCGGCCGATGAGGTGAGTCGCGCCCGCCGGTCATACGAGCGACAACACTGCCTCGGACAGACGGGACACCGCCGACATGACTGACGCCGTCAAGGGCCCTGCCAGCTACTTCCCTTCCATCGAGAAGAAGTACGGTCGCCCGATCGCGGAGTGGAAGGACCTCATCCGTACCTCGCCGCTGACCAAGCACATGGAGCTGGTGAACTGGCTCAAGGCCGACCACGGTCTGGGCCACGGCCACGCCAACGCCCTCGTCGCACACACCCTCGCGGAGGCCGGCGGCAAGTAGCGGCGGGGCTCACCTCAGCTCGTTGCGAACCGGCCCGACTTCAGGCTGCTTATGAGGTGGGCCAGCGGGGCGCTGCCGGTGGTGAGTTGGGTGGCGGGGTCGTCGCTTTCGCGGAGGTGGAGGGTGGTGGGGGCGGCGGCCAGTTCTACGCAGGTGTCTCCTTCGCCGCCGCCGGAGAACGTGGACTTCTGCCAGTGCAGGGCGTGGTTCATGGCCTGTCTCACAGCTCCTTCGTCAAGCGGTGGATGAAGTCCCGTGACGCCGTGGGGTCCAGCGACGCTTCCTCCACCCTACGGAAGAGCGTTCGAAGCTGTTTCAGCTGAGCATCCGCGTCAATGAACATGACGCCAGTGGGACCGTCGCGAAGCCCGGTGTCCAGCTGGGGCACTGGCCCGCCCAGGTACATCATCGAGGCCGCGGCACCGGCGAATCCGTCCTGGTCGGTGGGGATGACGCGTACGGTGGCGTGACCCTGCTCGATCTCGTTCAGGATCCGCCGGAGTTGAGCGAGGGAGGTCTGACGGTCGGCCACTCGGACCCGCAGGGCGAACTCGTGGACGATCGTCTCGTACGGAGTCGGGTTGTCGCCCTCGATGACTGCGCGGCTATCGGCGATGACACACGGGCGGGGGCCACATGCCGGAGCCATACTGGAATCCCTGGCAGCCGCCCTGCGGAACATTGACGCGGACAGTGCCGCGGCCTTCGTGCAGTTCGTCGACTCATGCCTGGCCGACCCCCAGGCGCAGCAGATGTGGAGGGACCTGATGACGGCGATGCAGTACTTCTGGCGCCACCCGCTGGCCGAGCAGGTACGCCAAGAGGGCCGAGACGAGGGCATCGAACTGGGCGTCGAGCAGGAGCGCGCGTCGATGGTTCTCCGGATCCTTCAGTGGCGCGGCATCGACGTGCCCGAGTCAATCCGGGAGAGGGTCACCTCCTGCACCGATCTGGACCGTCTTGAGTTGTGGGCCCAGCGGGCCGTCCATGCCTCGGCCGCGGCGGACCTCTTCATAGACGAATCCTGACGCGTCACCTCGCCCCCGCCCGCCACCGCTGACCCGAACCCCCCGTCAGCGGCTCCAGCGACAACTCCCCGCCGCTGCCCTCGGTAAGCGCCGTCTCGATCGCTATCGCCGGGCGGATCGCCCCGTCGGCGTCCACCGTGAAGCGCAGGTTGTCGCCGTGGTCGCCGTCGACCGAGTCGCAGTCCCAGACGCCGACGCCCTTGTCGACCGAGCCGCGGCTGTCGAGGCAGAAGTCGGGGTCGGCGGACGACTGTACGACGCCGCGGGCGGTGTCTACCCGCCAACGCTGGCTCGGCGATGAGGTGCAGGGGACGGTGACGACGTCCGTGCCGTTGTCGAAGTCACCGGCGACCTCCAGGCAGCGGCCCGAGGCGGTGTTCACGATCTGGGCGTAGGTGCCGTTCGGGGCGTGGGCCGTGGGGGTGGGGGTCGGGCTGGGGGAGCGCTTGGTCGGGCTTGGGGTGGGGCTCCTCGTGGGCGACGGGGGTCTCGTCGTCGCGGACGGGGACGGGGACGGGGATGAGGGTGGGGGCGCCGGGACCGTCGCCGTCACCGTGACCTGTGGCGCGGGCGTGGGGGTGGCCGCCGCGCCTGCCGGTTCGTCGTGCGGGTCGCCGTCCGAGGGCAGCAGGAGGAGCACGAGCGGGACCAGGGCGATGCCCAGGGCGGCGGAGGCGAGCAGGTAGCGGCGGGGGGAGGGGCGCCGGGTTACCGGAGCAGGGGCGGTACCGGGCCGCTCCCCGTCCCGTCGCGTCGGGTACGCCGTACCGGCCCACGGCAGCAGGCCCTCCGCCAGGGCCGTGCGAGGGGTGTCGCGCAGGGCGGTCAGGTCCTCATGGGCGGCCGTGCAGTGCGGGCACTGGGCCATGTGGGTGTGCAGGTCGGCGCTGCGGCGGGGGGTGTCCGGCCGGGTCGACTCCTCGATCAGGCGGCGGAAGTCGCCGCAGCGCGGGTCGTCGGAGGCGGCCAGCCGGGAGCGGAGGCAGGCCCGGGCCATGGACTGGAGCGCCTGTGGGGTGTCGTACGTCACGTCCTGCGGGGTGAGGCCGAGGAGCGCGGCCGTGCGGTCGGGGGGTTCGCGGTCCACGACGGCGTACCAGAGCAGGCCCTGGGTGCGGGCGGGCAGGGTGTGGAAGGCCGGGAGGAGGGGCGGCAGGGGTCCCTCGGGGGCTCCCGTGGTGTTCAGGACCAGGAGCAGGGCGGGGTCCAGGCCCGTGGACCGGTCGTCCCGGGCCCAGGCGGCGGCCAGGCGGGCGGTCAGCAGGAGGAGGTGATGGCGGAGAGGGACGAGGGGTTCGACTCCACGTGCCGTCTCCCGGGCCACCGTCGTGAAGGTCTGCGCGGTCAGCTGCCCGGCGGCCGACTCGCTCGCGGCACAGAGCCGGGCGTAGCCGAGGACCGACGGGCGGTGACGGCGGCGCAGCTCGTGCAGCGCCGCGTAGGCGGTGGCGGTGTCGGCACGCAGCAGTTCGGTGAGCCGTGCGTCCGGCACCTCGGAACAGGGGCCCGCCTCCCCGGCTGGGTCCGCGCCCTCACCCATCCCCGCGCCTCCTCGCACTCCGTGCGGCCGTCCGCGACTGCCCTGACAGTGCTGACGTACCGGCCAGTTTGGAGTGACCAGAGTGGCTGAGGAGAGCGCTTGGGGAAAGAGGTAGGTCAGGAAGAGTGCGGCGAGGTTTCTCCGGGGGCGTCGGAGAAACCTCGCGGACCTCACTCGTCCACGGTCAGCCCCTTGCGCAGCTTCACCAGCGTGCGCGACAGCAGCCGCGACACGTGCATCTGCGAGATGCCGAGTTCGTCGCCGATCTCCGACTGGGTCATGTTGGCCACGAACCGGAGGGAGAGGATCTTCCGGTCCCGGGCCGGGAGTTCGGCGATGAGCGGCTTCAACGACTCGACGTACTCGATGCCTTCGAGTCCGTGGTCCTCGTAGCCGATGCGGTCCGCGAGGGCGCCCTCGGAATCGTCCTCCTCGGGCTGCGCGTCCAGCGAGGAGGCGGTGTACGCGTTCGAGGCGGCCATGCCCTCGACGACCTCGTCGGTGGAGATGCCCAGCCGTTCGGCGAGTTCGACCGGCGTCGGCGCGCGGTCGAGCTTCTGCGCCAGCTCGTCACCGGCCTTGGCCAGGTCGAGCCGGAGCTCCTGAAGCCGGCGCGGAACGCGCACGGACCACGAGGTGTCACGGAAGAAGCGCTTGATCTCGCCGATGATGGTTGGCATCGCGAACGTGGGGAACTCCACGCCACGGGAGAGCTCGAAGCGGTCGATCGCCTTGATCAGGCCGATGGTGCCGACCTGGATGATGTCCTCCAGCGGCTCGCTGCGGGAGCGGAAGCGCGAGGCGGCGAACTTGACCAGGGCGAGGTTGAGTTCGACGAGGGTGTTGCGGACGTACGAGTACTCGTACGTCCCTTCCTCCAGCGACTCCAGTCGCTCGAAGAGCGTCTTGGAGAGGGCGCGTGCGTCGAGAGGGGCGATCTCGTCGTACGGGGGGATCTCCGGGAGTCCCTCGATGGGATCGATGGGATCCACGGGATCGATGGGATCCAGTTTTTCCGGTGGGGGTGTCGACGTCGCCGTCCGGGTATGCGATGCGTCGAGCCGGGGTGACATGGGTGTCCTCCATCGTTCTCGGCATAGGCTGCCGAAGCCGTGCGTGCACTGCGGTGTGCGGCGCCTCCAAAGCCGGCCGTGTCGGTTACGTGTCTTACTAGCCCTACCCGTTTCGGTAGGGCTGCCGCAAGTGCGTTCTGGTGCGATATGTCCGTTTGTGTGGGGTTGTTCGGGTGTCGGAGTGCGTATGGAAGGCGTAGTGTTCGAGTGCATCAACCTGGCTTCGGCCGGGCGTCAGCAGGGCAACAGGCAGCAGCCACGACCTCGGGAGTAGAGACGGCATGGACCGCGGGACGGTCGGCAGCGCACAGTCGGGCCGGCTTCTGGTGGAGGTGCGGGAAGAGGGTCCCAGCGCTGTAGTGACACCGGCGGGTGAGCTCGATCACCACACCGCCGACCTATTGCGCGAACCCCTCGACGACCTCCTTGACAAGGGATTCTCGCGACTCGTCGTGGACTGCTCGCGGCTGGAGTTCTGCGACTCGACGGGTCTGAACGTGCTGCTCGGCGCACGGTTGCGGGCGGAGGCCGCCGGTGGTGGCGTGCACCTGGCCGGCATGCTGCCGGTTGTTGCACGCGTGTTCGAAATCACGGGGGCGGAGGCGGTCTTCACCGTCCATGACTCCGTCGAGGGGGCGCTGGCGGACGAGTCCGGCTGAGCCGCCGCCGTCCGCACCGCCGAACAGGGGGGTGTCGCCCCGGTTCGCCCGGGCAGGAGACATCCTGAACCTGTCGGCCCCGGGGTGCGGGAACACCGTGGAACCGGCGAACGGCCCGGGTGCGACGTACGTACCCAAGGGCACCGGCGGACACGGTGGGCCGCCGGGCGGGCCGAGCGGACAGGAGCCGAACGGAACCGACCGGAACCTGTCGGTGTCTTCCGGTACTGATCGGTTCGGTCGGTATCGGTCGGCCTCGATGGGTGACCCGTTGGTGAGGGTGACCGATTGGCAGGGATCGAGATCGGCAGCAAGATCGAGACTGAACGACTTATGAATCGTGAATGGTGAATCGGTGAGGTGAAGCGCTGATGAGCACCACCCGGCCTTACTCGCCGGGCGACCGCGGCCCGGAGCCCAGCGGCGCTTCCGGGGCGTCCGAGGGGGGTGCGCCGGAGGCCGGCGCGTCCGCGGGGGCAGCGGCCGTGCCGTGCGGGCCGTCGGAGGGGGGCCGCCGGCCCCGCCAGGAACGGCGGCTGCGCCTCGACGGCGAGAGCGGTGTCGTCCCGCTCGCCCGCGACTTCACCCGCCAGGCGCTGTACGCGTGGGGCTGGCTGCCAGCCGCGTCCGCCGACCAGCGGGCCGCCGCCGAGGATGTGCTGCTGGTCGTCTCCGAGCTGGTCACGAACGCCTGCCTGCACGCGGAGGGTCCCGATGAGCTGGTCCTCACCTGCGACAACAAGGTGATCCGCGTGGAGGTCACCGACCGTGGCAGCGGCCAGCCCGCACCCCGCACCCCGCACCGCGCCGGGCGTCCCGGCGGCCACGGCATGTTCATCGTCCAGCGGCTCTGCCTGGACTGGGGCGTCGTCCGCGCCCAGGGCGCGTCGGGCAAGACGGTCTGGGCGGAACTGGGCGCCCCGGCGTAGCTCTCGACGCGGGCCGCCGTCAGCCGTCGGCTCGCTCCGCCCGCCCCGCCCCACCATCGGTTACCCAGGGTCACCCCCTCCATTCGACCCTTCCACCCGACCCCCGCCATGCGCACGCGGGATCGCCACAACTCCGGTGTGCGCCGTGTCTTCCTTCCTCACGACCCCGGGCGTACCTTGACGGCCCGATCTGATGTGCCGTCAGGAAACGAGGTGGGGCCGTGTACTCGAAACGAACCGCCGCGCTCGCGTCGGCCGCGGCCCTGGCCGGCTCCGCCCTGCTGCTGGCCGCCCCCGTGGCTCACGCCGAGGTCGTGGACGTCAACTACCAGTGCAAGACGCCGATCGGTGACAAGAGCGCCGTCTCGCCCATCGACATCAAGGGCGTCAAGAGCGGCAGCGGCTACAAGCTCACCATGAGCTGGCAGAAGGGCGTCTCCTCCAGCCCGGTCGAGCTCGGCAAAGGCGCGATGAACCCGAGCGCCACCGTCAAACTGGGCGGCGCCGACAGCGGCACCGTCACCGTGACGGGCTCGGCCAACCAGGCGGCGATCCCCGCCAACACGCCGATCAAAATCAACGACTTGAGCGGCACCTACACCCCGAAGAAGACCGGCAAGGTCACCTTCACGGCGGGCGTGCTCACCATCAAGGCGCTCGGTACGACGACCACCTGCACGCCGACCAACAGCCCCAAGCCGTCCCTGACTCTGGATGTCACGGCCGCGAGCGGCGGCTCCTCGTCGTCGCAGAGCGGCAGTGGCAGCGGTAGCGGCAGCAGCAGTGGCAGTGGCAGTGGCAGCGGTACCGACTCCGGCGGCCAACTCCCCCGGACCGGGCCCGAGGACTCCGCGATAGCCCTGGGCACGCTCGGCGGCACCGTCCTCCTCACCGGCGCGGCCGGCGCGTTGTGGCTCACCCGCCGGAACCAGGCCGCACGCCGCTGAACACCGGGTACGAGCGCTGGAGCCGCCCATGCCGTCCGCCACCCGCGTCCGCCGCCCGGCCCTGCCGGCGGTGTCCCTCCTGAGCCTGCTCGCCGTCGCCACGCCCGCCTCGGCCGCCGACGGCTGGACCCTCGCACCCCTGGGCGGCGACCGCCCGTCCGTCTACGCCGAGGGCGCACCCGGCGCCGTCCTGCGGGACACGGTGTCCGTGACCAACCGCGGCCACAAGCCGCTCGCGGTACGGCTGACCGGCACCGGCACCGGCGTCCAGGTCGCTTTCGCCCGGACCCGTGTCCGCGTACCCGCCCGCACCCGCGCCGACGTGCCCTTCACGGTGACCGTCCCGGCCGGCACCGCACCCGGCGAGCGCGCCGGCACGATCGTCGCGCGGGACGGCGACGGCCGTACGGCGGCCGTGGACGTGCGTCTGCGGACCGTCGGACCGGCGCTGTCCGCGCTGACGGTCGAGCACGTCGCGGTCCGCGGTGACCGCATCTCGTACGAGCTGGTCAACCGCGGTACCACGGCCCTCGTGCCGATGCTCGCGGTGCGCGCCGACGGCCTCTTCGGCCGCCGCGTACTGGACCGCGCCCCGCGCTCCCTGCCCGTCCGGCTGTCACCGGGCGAGCGGCTGCGGCTGGACGAGCCGTGGCCCGGGCGGCCCGCGCTGGACGCGGTCGAGGTACGGCTGACGGTGACGGCGTCGGGCGGGGCGCACGCCACGGCGGGCACGTCGGCGAGGTTCGTGCCGTGGGGCGCGTTGGCGGGGACGGCGGGGGCGGTGGCCGCCGGGGCGGTCGCCGTCGTCGTACGGCGGCGCGGGCGTCGTACACCAGAGGCCGAGCCCCTGGCCGAGCCCCTGGCCGAATCCCTGGCCGAACCCTCGGTCGGACTCCCGATCGAACCCCCGGTCGGACAGGCTCGGTCGACGGGAGCGGTGCGGTGAGCGGCAAGGGGCGGATCCCGGCGCTGGTGGCGGTCCTCGCGCTGCTCCTGCTGCCCCTGGCGGGCAACGCGTCGGCGGCGTCCGGGCCGAGCGTCGCACTGTCCAAGTCCCAGGCGGGCACCGGTGGTTCGCTCACCGTCAGCGGCAGCGGCTGGCGCCCGCACGCGCTGCTGATGGTGCTGATCTGCGGGCAGGCAACCCCGTCGCGGGGCGTGATCGGCGGCACCAACTCCTGCGCCAACGCGGACGGCCGGGCCGTCACCACGGACGCGAAGGGCGGCTTCAGCAAGAAGCTGCCGGTCGCCGAGCCGCCGGTGCCCTGCCCGTGCGTGGTGCACGTGGCCACCGTCACCGGGGCGAAGGCGGACGCCGACGCGACGCTCAAGGTCGCCGGGCACCCGGTTCAGCCGCTGCCCGCCGAGCCCTCCGGGGGCATGCTGTCCGTCCTCAGCGACACCCGGCTGGCGGGGTCCGGTGGGCTGCTGACCTGGTTCGGGGCGCCACCGTCCCGCACCCTGGTCTTCACCGTCGGCAACGTCGGCACCTCCGACATCAAGGACCCCGTCTTCCAGGTCGGCACCGCGCACGGCGTGTTCGCCCCCCAGTGGGACGAGCAGCAGTGGCGCGGCACCCTCGCACCCGGGAAGAAGGCGCAGATCAAGCTGACGGTCGAGCTCGCCGCCGGGGCGCACGGCGACTACACCGTCTCCCTGAAGTACGGCGGCAAGGTGCTCGCCGAGCAGCCCTGGGGCGTGGGCCGCCCCTGGGGCGTGACGCTGTTCTGGCTGCTGCTCTGCGTGGTCGTGCCGGCCGCGCTGTTCCGCGCCGGAATGGCGGTGGTGGACCGGGTCCGGCCGCGCCGGGCGGGTGGCGGACGGCGGCGCAGGGCCCGCCGGGCCGCACCGGCCCTGCGGCTGCCGAGGTCCCGACCCGTTCAGGAGCAGCCCGCTCCCACCTCGACCCTGCCGTGGTTCACCCCGGACTCCCATCCGGGCGAGGCCGGCCGGCTCTCCGCACCGCACGACGACAGCCCCACGAGTCCTACGACTCCCACGAGTCCTACGACTCCCACATGGAAGGGAACCACGTGAGCAAGCGAAGGAGAGTGACGGCGACCGGCGGGCCCGGCGTGCGGCGAGCGGGCGCGGCGGCCGCCGCGCTGGTGCTCTGTTCGGCGGGCGTGCTGCTCGGCGTGAGCGCCGGGTCCGCCGAGGCCGCCGAGGTCTCGTACGCCACCCACTGCGTACCGCCCGCGGGCATCGACCCCGTCGACGGCACCACGAAGGTCGAGATCACCGCGCCGGCCACGGCGAAGGTGGGTGACACGGTGGACGTGGTGTGGAAGTTCACCCAGGCCGCGTCGAAGAACCCGAACATCATCGACCTGCCGGCGAACTCGGTCCAGCCGTCCGGCACCCTCAAGGCGTCCGGGGCGCAGACCGCGGACATCGCGATGCAGGGGCCGCGCGAGAACCCGGCGATCCCCAAGGGCGGCGACATGGTGCTGTCCGACATGAAGGGCACGCTGAAGCTGACCACGGCCGGTGAGGTGAAGCTGACACCCGACGCGTACACGGTGAACGCCATGTCGACGGACACCAAGTGCACGCCGACCGAGACGGTGCAGCCCTCGGCGACCATTCAGGTGACGGCGGGCACGGGCACCGGCACCGGCACGCCGACGGGCACGGCCACCCCCACCAAGTCCTCGACCCCCACCCCCACCGCCACCGCGAGCGCCAGCGACGGCACCGGCCAGACCGACTTCACCGGCAAGGAGGTGCAGATCCCCTACGCCTGCAAGACGCCCATCGGCAACAAGAACGCGACCTCCCCGGTGCAGATCAACGCCAAGAAGGACGGCGGGAACTTCGATCTCACCGTGCAGTTCAAGAAGTCGGTGATGGACAGCCCGGCCCCCATCCCCAAGGGCTCCGTGAAGCCCTCGATGGAGGTGGTGCTGGGCGGCGCGGACAAGGGCACGGTGCACGTCGAGGGCCCGACGAACTCGGCCGACATCAAGACCGGCGACCCGATCGCGATCCCGGACCTCACCGGCACCTACAAGCCGGGCGCGAGCGGGAAGTCGACCCTGTCCCCGGGCGTACTGACGGTCAAGGCGCTCGGTACGACGACGACCTGCACGCCGACCAAGACCGAGGTCTCCCTCACCCTCGACACCAGCGAGCAGGCCAACGGCGCGTCGGGTGGCTCCTCGACCTCCGGAGGCAGCAGCTCCACCTCCGGCGGCAGCAGTGGCAGCGGCGGCCTGGCCGAGACGGGGGCGAGCGACCACGGCGCCCTCAAGGCCCTCGGCCTGGTCGCGGGCACGGCGATCCTGCTGGGCGCGGCGGTGTTCACGTTCATGCCGGGACGGCGGACCCGCTGACCCGATGACCCGCTGAAACGACGCGAGGGCCACCGCATCCCGGCCGGGACGCGGTGGCCCTCCCGCAGAAGAGCCTCGGGCGTGCGTCAGTGCACGTCGCCCATGAGCTCCTTGACCTTCTTGCGGTACATCCACACCGCCGCACCGGCGAGCACGGCGAGGACGGCCTCCAGGGTCACGATGCCCGTCTTGTTGAGGTCGACGCCGGCGATGGAGAGCAGACCGGTCGTGGCGTCACCGGCGGTGACGGCCAGGAACCAGACGCCCATCATCTGGGAGGCGTACTTCGCGGGCGCCATCTTCGTGGTGACCGACAGGCCGACCGGGGAGAGCAGCAGCTCGCCGACGGTCTGCACGAAGTAGACGCCGACCAGCCACATCGCGGCCGCCTTGTGACCGCCGTCGGCGATCCCCAGCGGGGCGAGGAACAGGAAGAAGGACGCGCCGATCAGGACCAGGCCCATCGCGAACTTCACCGCGGTGCTCGGCTCCTTGCCGCGGCGGGCGAGCGCCAGCCAGGCCCAGGCGAACAGCGGCGCGAACGCCATGATCATGACCGGGTTGACCGACTGGTACCAGGAGACCGGGAACTCCCAGCCGAAAACGGTGTTCTTCGCGGAGGCCTCGGCGAACAGGGACACCGTCGAGCCACCCTGGTCGTAGATCATCCAGAAGACGGCGGCGGCGACGAAGAACCAGATGTACGCGGTCATCTTCGACTGCTCGGGGCGGTCGAGCTCCTTGTCCCGCTTGATGCGGGCGATGACCAGCACGGGGATGACCAGACCGGCGATCGTGATCGGGACCAGCAGCCAGTTCAGCGTGTAGACGCCGGAGAAGCCGACGATCGCGTAGAACACGACCGCGACGCCCGCCCATACGGCGGACTTGGTCAGGGTGGCCTTCTTCTCCTGGGCCGACAGCGGGGTCGGGACGATGTCCGAGCGCGAGCTCAGGTGGCGGGTGCCCAGCAGGAACTGGGCGAGGCCGAGCGCCATGCCGAGCGCGGCCAGCGCGAAGCCCAGGTGCCAGTTGTAGTTCTCACCGACGGTGCCGATGACCAGCGGCGCGGCGAAGGCGCCCAGGTTGATGCCGATGTAGAAGAGCGTGAAGCCACCGTCGCGGCGCGGGTCGTCCGGGCCGTCGTACAGGTGCCCGACCATCGTGGAGATGTTGGCCTTCAGCAGACCGGAGCCGATGGCGACCAGGCCCAGACCGGCGAAGAAGGTGCCGGAGCTCGGCAGGGCCAGCGTGAGGTGGCCCAGCATGATGACCGCACCGGCCACGGCGACCGTCTTGCGGGGACCGAGGACACGGTCGGCGAACCAGCCGCCCGGCAGAGCGAGCAGGTACACCAGGGACAGGTACACCGAGTAGATCGCGGTCGCGGTGGCCGCGTTCATGTGCAGGCCGCCCGGTGCCACCAGGTACAGCGGGAGCAGGGCCTTCATGCCGTAGTAGGAGAAACGCTCCCACATCTCGGTCATGAAGAGGGTGGCCAGTCCGCGGGGGTGGCCGAAGAAGGTCTTCTCGGAACCGGGGGTGCCCGGGCGGACCGAGTCCTTCGTCAGGCTGGACGCCATGGTCGTTCCTTGCTGGTCGGGACGCGCTCGCAGGAGCGTCGCGCGCCCGGTGGGGGAGTCGGCCGGCACCGGCGGGGTCGGTCGTCCGCCCCCACGCCCGAGGGGAGTCCGCCCCGGATCACGGAGCGGTGGACGGCGACCACCGGGATCCACGCCCCCGACGCGACGATGCGTCCGGAGCCCGGCCAGAGGTGGTTCCTTTCAAGGCCGGCGTAGGGGCCGGCCCGCACGCAAAAGAGACCTTCAGCGTCAAGTGCTCGCGAAGGTCCCCTGTGTGCTACAGGCGTTCCAAGTCACTGTACGTCACGACACCGCCTGGTATGGAAGGACTTGAGACACGGATCACAGGTGTCGGCGGAACCACGGCAGCGATTTCGAAGGTCCCTCCTACGATCGCACCTTTCGGCCATAGGTTCGTACCACTGTGCCCCAAGGTAAGAATCCCTGCTTGCGATCACACCCCAGCGCAACGCGCAACCGGACTACCATCAGCTCATGACCCGTGTACTGCTCGCCGAGGACGACGCGTCCATCTCGGAGCCGCTGGCCCGCGCCCTGCGCCGGGAAGGTTACGAGGTCGAGGTGCGCGAGGACGGACCCACCGCGCTCGACGCCGGAATGCAGGGCGGCGTGGACCTGGTCGTGCTGGACCTGGGCCTGCCCGGCATGGACGGCCTCGAGGTCGCCCGCCGGCTGCGTGCCGAGGGGCACACCGTGCCGATCCTCATCCTGACCGCGCGTGCCGACGAGGTGGACACCGTCGTCGGCCTGGACGCGGGCGCCGACGACTACGTCACCAAGCCCTTCCGGCTCGCCGAACTGCTCGCCCGGGTCCGGGCCCTGCTCCGGCGCGGCGCCGCCGAGCCGCAGCAGCCGCCCGCGACGCACGGGGTGCGCATCGACGTCGAGTCGCACCGGGCGTGGATGGGCGAGGAGGAGCTCCAGCTCACCGCGAAGGAGTTCGACCTGCTGCGGGTGCTCGTGCGGGACGCGGGCCGGGTTGTCACGCGGGACCAGCTGATGCGCGAGGTGTGGGACACGACGTGGTGGTCGTCGACCAAGACGCTGGACATGCACATCTCGTGGCTGCGGAAGAAACTCGGCGATGACGCCGCGAATCCCCGGTACATCGCTACCGTTCGGGGCGTCGGCTTCCGGTTCGAGAAGAGCTGAGCGGGGCTGTTGTAGAGCCACCGCCCGGAGGGCCCTGTGCGTCGTCGTCTCATTCAGTCCACCCTTGCCGTCGTTCTGGTCGTGATCGCCGTCTTCGGTGTGTCGCTCGTCATCGTCGAGACCCGGACGATCAGCAACAGCGCCCAGGAACGGGTGGACTCGGAGGCGGTCCGGCTGGCCAGCATCGTGGACAGCCGGATCCTAGGCGCGCAGGACGTCACCGCCGCGCTCCTGCGCAAGCAGGTCACCCAGGACCAGTACGCGGTCATCCGCATGCCCGGCCATCCGCCGATCGAGGTCGGTACCAAGCCGCAGGGCGACGTGATCCACTCGACCGAGGACGGTGAGGAGGGCGAGACGGTCACCGTCCAGGAGCCCCGCTCGACAGTGACCCGGGAGGTCGGCCGCACGCTGCTGATCATCGGGCTGGTGGCGCTGCTCGCGGTGGTCGCCGCCGTACTGCTCGCCGTGCGTCAGGCCAACCGGCTCGCGTCCCCGCTGACCGACCTGGCGGAGACCGCCGAACGCCTCGGCTCCGGCGACCCGCGCCCCCGGCACAAGCGGTACGGGGTCCCCGAGCTGGACCGGGTCGCCGATGTGCTGGACTCCTCCGCCGAGCGCATCGCCCGGATGCTCACCGCCGAGCGCCGGCTCGCCGCCGACGCCTCCCACCAGCTGCGCACACCGCTGACCGCGCTGTCGATGCGGCTGGAGGAGATCACCCTCACCGACGACCCGGACACGGTGAAGGAAGAGGCGAACGTCGCGCTGACCCAGGTGGAACGCCTGACGGACGTGGTGCAGCGGCTGCTGACGAACTCCCGCGACCCGCGCACCGGCTCCGCCGTCACGTTCGACCTCGACGAGGTCATCCAGCAGCAGCTCGCCGAGTGGCGCCCCGCCTACCGCAGTGTGGGCCGGGCGATCGTCAGCTCGGGCAAGCGGCACCTCCAGGCGGTCGGCACCCCGGGGGCGGTGGCCCAGATGCTGGCGGCGCTGATCGAGAACTCCCTGATGCACGGCGGCGGCACGGTCGCCCTGCGCACCCGCGTCACCGGCAACCAGGCCGTCGTGGAGGTCACCGACGAGGGCCCCGGCGTCCCGGCCGACCTGGGCGCCCGCATCTTCGAGCGCACGATCAGCGGGCGGAACTCGACGGGGATCGGCCTGGCCGTGGCCCGTGACCTGGCGGAGGCCGACGGCGGCCGCCTCGAGTTGTTGCAGGCGCACCCACCGGTCTTCGGCCTGTTCCTGTCCCGGACCCCCCCGTCCCGGAAACCGGCCGAGGACAACCCGACGGTCCG